>CAZUXQ010000241.1:0-3104 GCA_964624425.1 uncultured Sutterella sp. | reverse complement strand
CGAAGGCCGCAGAAGTGGCTCAGAGCCAGGGTCTTGATGTCGAAGTGGTCGAATTCACGGACTACATCACGCCTGACACGGCTCTGAACGACAAACAGCTCGACATCGCCGTCTATCAGCACGAGCCGTTCCTGCGCACTTTCAACGAGCAGAAGGGCACAAAGCTCGAAGTGGCCGCGCCCGCGGTCGTGCAGCCGATGGGCTTTTATTCGAAGTCGATTCACGCGCTCGACGCGATTGCCGACGACGCCAGGGTCGCGATTCCGAACGATCCCTCAAACGGCGGGCGCGCGCTCATTCTTCTTGAGGCGGCGGGCCTCATTGAGCTCAAAAAGGATCGCGAGGGCGAAGCGATGATCTCAGACATCGTCTCGAACCCGAAGCGCCTCAAGGTGGTCGAGCTCGAAGCTGCGCAGCTGCCGCTTTCGCTGGCGGACGTCGACTTCGCCTGCATTCCGATGAACTACGTCGTGAGTTCCGGCCTGTCGCCCGAAAAGGACGGCTTCTACTTCGAGTCGATGGACGCGCCTTACGCGCTCATGATCATCGCCGCCCGCGCCGACAACGCAAGGAATCCGGAAGTCGAGGCGTTCGTGAAGGCCTACCGCAGCGAACCGGTCGCGGCCTTCATTGAGGAAAAGTTCAAGGGCACGATCCGCCCGAGCTGGAGGTGATGCTTCCTTGCGCCGCATCCGCATCATTAGACGCCGCCAGAGCGTCTTTGGGAGAATGCGCTCTCGGCGGCGATGCATTTTGCGCCGTTCGCCCTTTTGATTTTCCAGCGACTTGTTCCCGCACATGGACTTCGGCACGCTCATCATTGTCTGTCCGCTCGTATTCTTGGGCGCGCTCGTGGACGCCGTCGCGGGCGGCGGCGGGTTGATTACGCTGCCCGCCTACCTTATGGCCGGCATGCCCGCGCACATGGCGATCGGCACGAACAAGCTTTCGAGCGCAATGGCGATGTTCACTTCTGCGGCGCGCCTCTACAAGAACGGCTACATCGATTTGCGCCTGGCGCTCTGGCCCTGCGCCGCGTCCTTCCTCGGGAGCATCATCGGCGCCGGCATCGCGCTCTCGGTGCCCGAAAAAATCTTCGAACTTCTCCTTCTCGCGCTGCTTCCGTTCGCGGCGATTCTCGTCATGCGAAAGAAGACGCTTGACCCCAAGCCTGTCGAAATGTCCGACGCCAGGCGCATGGCGATTCTCTCGCTCTGCTCGCTCGCCTGCGGTGCGTACGACGGCTTCTACGGGCCGGGTGCGGGCACCTTCATGCTCATTCTCTTTTCCGTTTGCGCGCATCTCGACGTCAGAAATTCCGCCGGCCAGATGAAGATGGTCAACATCGCAAGCGGTCTCGCGGCGCTCGCCGCTTTTGCGGCCGCAGGAGAAGTCAATTGGATGCTGGGCTTTGCGGCGGGCATTTTCGGCATTTCGGGCTCCTACATCGGTGCCGGTCTCGTCGTGAAGGAGGGCGTCAGAATCGTGCGTCCCATTATCGGCGTGGTGCTCTGCCTTCTCTTCGCGAAGACTGCCTGGAATTATCTTTTTTGATTCGCCCGGCGGCAAGAGGCGTATTCCGAACGCCGCGCCTGCATCGCATTTGCAGCGCTCGGAGAACTCACTCGCGAGGATTTTCGGATGAAATCAAGCCTGATCGCAAGGCCTCATTAACGAAAATCATTCAGCAGGGGATGCTCGACTTTTCCTGGGCAATTCGGTGCAGAATCCAAAAACGAAAAGCGTGCTGAATTCTCTTTAAAATTAAATAATTAAGTTCTTGAGGAATTCTTTGGACCTCTATGCGTTCAGTACGTGAATCGGTCAAAATTCTGAAGATGCGGCAGCTCCTTGCTCCGCCGAAAATCCAGAAGCCGGCATTGCTGCGAGCGCCTCCCGCCAGATTGGAATCAGATCATCGAGCCGCAGCTTCGCATTGGCCGGACTTGTAGAGGGCATTGCTCTCGCAGCAATCGGCCGCTTCAGTGTCGGTGCGACGTGACGCGCCCAGACATCAGCCGCCTTGCCGCCATTCAAGAGCACGAGCTCGATTGTCGGATGAGCTTCAAGGAAGGCGGCAAAATCATTCACCTCAAAGTCCTTGATTGAACTGTCGAGACTGCCTTCGCGACGGCATTTGCCGATCACGTCCCAGAGCGCGATCCCGTGCTCGACGAGCATTCGAATCTTCTCGTCTCGCGAAAGTAGAACATGCTTTCCCTGCGGAAGCGGGGCGCCGAAAATCGAAGCCATCATCGGCCAGAAGCGATTCTGCGGATGAGCATAGTAAAAGTCGTCTTCAAGCGACTTCGCGCTGGGCATGCTGCCCAGCACCAGAACGCGCGGCATCGGCAAGCCAGTGCCGGCTGCGATTGGCGGAAAGCATTTCAGCATGTCTAGCTGTCCGGAAAGAATCGAGTTCGGCATGCAAAAGATCAGCAAAGACGTTGATGAAGCTGTTTGGTTCTGGCAGGCGAAAACCCCGATTTCATCGGAAATCGAGGCCTGCGCCGCAAAACTGCCTTCTTTTCCGCCGTCGCGTTCGGGCGATGTCGTCGACGAAACTCGCCGGCCGCATGTCAAGCAGCTTCTTTTGCTTCACGATCCGTTCAGTCTCAGCCGCCGATCGAATCGAAACCGGCTGCCGAGCGATGCGCCCGAAATGCTTTCCTGCACGCCCAAAGGCGCAGGCCGGAAGCCCATCGAAAGCAATGCGCATCCCGCCTATTTGGGGAGAATCAGGTCGGTGCCCGCATCGCACACGCCGCCGATGCACCAGCCCATGCCTTTGAGGACCGCACCCAACAACGCGAGAAAGAGAATGAAAAGAATTACTCTGCCCCATTTGCGTCGAGACTTAGAAGCTTGATCATGCTTCAGATATGCCATAAACCATCCTCCGAAACGAGTGAAATCGAATGCGGCCGATGAGGTTCTTCTGATGGCTGTGCTTTGCGGAAGCCTGAGATTCTGCCGGAAAAATCATCGCCGCCTCCTAAAAATATTTTCGCACACGGGAAGACTTTCGATATTTTTTTTACAAACCTAAGGATCCTCTGAGCAGATGCGTCTTTCCGTCGAAAAATCTGCTCGGAGGATCCTTT
>CAZUXQ010000240.1:0-3109 GCA_964624425.1 uncultured Sutterella sp. | reverse complement strand
TCATGCCGTGGTCGGCAAGCCATTCAAGATTTTCGGCGGAATGCCAGACGTATTCGCGGGTGAGCGCGGGATCGGCGCGGAAATGCGTGTATTCCATCAGATACTTGAAGGCATCTTCTCGCGTAATGCCGATGCTCTTGGCGCGCTGCCAACGGGATTCGACGGCGAAGAGGCCTTCTGCGGCGTTGGCGCCGCCGCCAACGAAGGCATTCTTTTCGAAGAGGATCACGCCGGCGCCTTTTTCAGCGGCCTGCACGGCCCGCGGGCATGCCGGCGGCACCGCCGCCGATCACCACTACGTCGGCGGTAAGCGTTTCGTCTGCGAAGGCGCAGCTTGCAAAGGCTGCGGCGACAAGTGCGGCAATCGTCGTTTTCATGTTCCTTTTCCTATGCCTTTTTGGTCTGTGGGGTCAGGCGTCGAAAAGCCCGGTTCGATCGGGGGCTTCGACTTGAAATTCAAGTCTAGGAATGCCTCTCTCCGAACACCTAAGGGTTCGGCGTCGGCCGGCCGACAAATCGGATGAAGAGGCGCAGAAAAGTGTTGTGCAGCCGACGCTTGAGCGGATAAGCTCAAGCCGCAAAAGGGCAGGCGTCGCGCGCAAATTGCCGAAACCGGCGCGGCTGCATTCGGGCCAGGGATGATCCCGTCCGTTAGGCTGCGCACGATGCGCAGCTTCTGTGCGGCAAAAGGAGGATTGGGATGCCGACGAAAATCTTCATGCAGAGCCCGTGGATTCACCACGAGGAACCGGAAGAAATTCGCGAGATCTTCCGCACGTTCGGAGAGCGCAGAACTTTTCCGGCGGGCTGTCGTCTGCCGCATGGGACGGAAGGCGCGCTCGTCTGCTATCTCGAGAAAGGCTTGGGCGCCTTTTCATTCGAAGAGGCTGACGGCAAGCGGAAAATCTTCGCTCTCTTCATTCCCGGGCGCGTTTTCGGCGACCTCGACGCGCTTACGCGCAACCGTCTGAATCTCTACGGCGAGACGATCCGCCGTTCGACCGTTCTCATGCTCGCGCGCGAAAAATGGGAGGAGGAAATTTTGCGCACGACGCAGCGTTTGAAACTCTTTGCAACAAGCGCGATCGACAAGGAAGAAGCGCACATGGAAGGCATGATTGCGAACTTTACCAGGACCTGAAGACGCGCCTTCGCCTTCTTATGCTTTCCGTCATCAGCGCGTACTACCCGCTCAAGCGCGACGATTGGAATCCGCTGCCTCTCTCGCTCACCATCACGGAAATTGCGCAGATTACTGCTGCAAGCCGTAGCTCCGTGAGCGAAATTCTTTCCGAATGGGCTGCCGAAGGCGTTGCCAAGAAGGACGGTCGCCGAATCATCGTTCACGGCAGCCTTCTTGCTGATCTGCGACGCTGAGTCTGATTTCCCGGCCTTGCTTGATCGGTTTCGATTTGTTGCCGATCCTGCCGGCAGGCGCATCCATGCGCTCGGTTTCGAGGCGAAAATTGATAAGCTTTTCAAATCGGCTCCGGTTGAACCGAATACGAACAATTTCCATGGGAGTGGACAAAATGAAGAATAATCGCATGCTTGAAATCGCCAAGAAGCGCTATACGACGAAGCACTACAGCGGCAAGCAGATTCCGCGCGAAGACCTCGCCGATCTGATGGAGGTTCTGCGCCTCTCGCCCTCATCCGTGAACTCCCAGCCGTGGCACTTCTTCATTGCTTCGTCGCAGGCCGCGAAGGAACGCATTGCGCCTGCCTTCGCCGACTTCAACCGCGAACGCGTCACGCTCGCGAGCGATGTGATTGTCTTTGCCGTGCGCGACGGCATCGACGAAGCGCACTTCAAGCGCCTCCTCGAAAAGGAGATCGCCGACGGACGCTTCGCCGGCATGGAAAACGAACCCGACCTAGACGCAGGCCGCCGTCATTTCACGAGTCTGCATGCCGAACCGCATTCCGAAGCGATCGCTTGGGAAGCCCGTCAGGCCTACATCGCGCTCGGCTTCCTTCTCTTCGCCGCAGACGGCATGGGCATCGACTCAACCTGCCTTGAAGGCGCCGACTTCGACGAACTCGACCGCATGCTGGGTCTGCGCGAAAAGGGGTTGCGCTCGGTTGTGGCCGCGAGTCTCGGCTATCGCGCGGAAAACGACAGCAATGCGTCGCGTCCGAAGTCCCGCTTGACGGCGGAAGAAATCTTTACGACGATTGAATGATCGGCGGCTTTCGGACGCCGCGCGGCGGCGTTCGAAGGCGAAGCATGGCGAAGGCCCGAGGACGCGGCGGCGTCGATTCGGGTTGCAAGGACCAAGGAAGGGACAAAGGCAATGACGCGCTGCAGAAATCAGCCTAAGGCGGCGACGCCTGAAGAAGTGCTTGCACTCGTGAAGACCCGCTATACCGCAAAGCGCTACGACCCGGCGAGGAAAATCGAAAAGGAAAAGATCGACGCGCTCATGGAAGTGCTTCGACTGGCGCCATCTTCGATCAATATTCAGCCGTGGCACTTCTATCTGCTCGAAACGCCCGAAGCGCTTGAGAAACTTAAGCCCGCCATCAAGAGCTTCAACGTCGATCGTCTCGAACACGCGCAGGCCGTCGTCGTCATTGCGATCGAAAAGAATCTTGACGACAACTATCTCGATCGTCTTTTCGCGCAGGAAAAAGCCGACGGACGATTCGAGAGCGCGGCCGACATTGAGGCGCTTTGCAAGATGCGCCAAGGCTCGCTCGAGCTTTATTGCGGACGCGCCGACAAGGGCGAACGCTGGGCCGACGAGCAGGCGCACATTGCTCTCGGGTTCGTCGCATACGCCGCTGCCGCCATGGGCGTCGATACGACGATCTTGGGCGGCCTTTGGTTCGACAAGATCGACGAAATCTTCGGCCTAGGCAAGGAGGGCCGCAAGTCGGTGGCGGGCTTTGCGCTCGGCGTGCGCGCCGAGGACGACCCCAACGCGACGCGTCCGAAGTCCCGCTTCCCGGCCGAAGAAGTCGTGACGCGCCTCTAAGGGAATAAACGTGCAGGGAGGCCGGATTCATCCCGCACGCAAAGATTTTCGACATGCTTCATTGGATTTCCCGACGAGCTTCTTCGGTCTTTCTGCCTGCAGTCTGCTGCCGCATGATGCTGGCTGCG
>CAZUXQ010000239.1:0-3135 GCA_964624425.1 uncultured Sutterella sp. | reverse complement strand
TCTCAAAACAATGCTCGAAAGCATCAGCTATGCCGATAAAAAATTTCGTGAAAAAAATCTGCAGGAACTCATGGCATTCACGCTCAATTCCTGTGGAAAAAATCCGAGATCGATCAAGCGCATGCTCAATACGCTGTCGCTTACGAACGAGATCCAAAAGCTTCATCAAATCCAGCTTTTGGCTGACAACAAAGATCTTTTCTACCGTCTTCTCTTTGTGATCGTCTGTCTGCAATCTGCCTATCCGCGCATTTACGACGAACTCGTAAAGCGCCCCAAACTCTACGACTGGATAGAAAATTCCGATTTGCAAGAAGATGAAGGCGAAATGCCGACAAATTTCGAAGAAGAAGAACTTAAGCCTCAAGACTTCGACATTTCTGCATTGATTCAAAACGATCCATGGCTCAAAAAGCGCCATTTAGCCATTCAGAAGCTTCTCTATGATCTTTTGGAACTCATCATGACGTTCAAATTCGATGAATTCCGCAAAGCCGTCAAGAGGAAAGAACAAGATCCTAAAGTTGCCGAAAAAATCAGGACAACCAAAGACGAGATCGAACAGATAGTTCAGACATCGAGCCTTACATCCATCGATGCCGAAGATGAAGAAGAGGAATTCATGACGAACTCCATTGAAGAATTCATCGAGCACGCGCACGATGTCGGCGTCTCGGAAGTCGTCACGGACGAGCTGCAGACTTTCTGTCATGCGATCAACAAAGTCTTCGACAACGCTTTTGAACTCGACTTTGCCGGCAATCGCGCGAAATTCCGCGTGTATCGCGACGAAGCCCGCAAAGCCAACAAAGTGCTCGCAACAATGATAGTCGATCAGAATTCGCTTCTGCTACGAGTCGGACGCTCTTACAAGATCGGCATCATGACCGGCAAAAACGTACTGGTTTCCAAACGCGTCGATCATGTTGCGGAACTTGACGAGACGGACATCTCGCCCCTCAAGAAGCGCTTTAAAGAATACAAAAAGACCAAACGCGTTGCCGTTCGTTGGGAATCTGTCTTGAGGGAAATGCAAGCTCAGAAAGAAGCAGCTGAGGAATATTTCGATACCGGTGAAACGCTTACGCGCAAAGACATTGATCCCGAAATCGCGATTGACGATACGGACGACTCAGCAACACCCAATGAACAAAAGAATGCTGAAGAGGAAGCAAGCGTCGGCGAGATCTCGCCGTCGAATGAGTCTGCCTCGGATCACATCATCAATTAAAGGGGAGAAATATGATCGTCGTCGTGAAAAACGGAAGTGCTCAGCTTCGCAAGTCATCCGGCTCGCTCGTGCGCACGCTCAAAAGCAGTCATGTCGTCTCCGCTTGCTTGAGTCCTGATGAAGCACACGCCGCCATCGTGCTTGACGAAGGAAAAGTTGAACTCAGAAAAAGCAGCGGCAGCTTTCTGCGCACGCTCGTGCAGAGTCATGCCGTGAGCGCCGCTTGGAGCAGCAATGACCTTATCGCTATTGGCCTCGACAACGGCAAGACGCAGATCCGCCGCACAACCGGCGGTCTCGTCCGCACAATCTGACGGGACGGCAGCGCCGCCCGATGCCGAATAAAACAAGGCCGCGGCAGTTTTTCCCCTCCGCGGCCTTTGCTTTCGAACATCGATGCAGTCGGCTCAGAAGCCCGTGCCGATTTGGAACTGGAAGCGCTGAACGTCGTCGCCGTCCTTTTCGTTCAAAGGCTTGGCGATCGAGAACTTCAACGGACCAAGCGGCGAGATCCAGGCTACGCCGATGCCGGCGGAGTAGCGCAGGTCGCCGAAATCGATCCTCTGACGGTGATAAGCAATTCTGTTGCCGGAATAGTAGCCTTCATAGCCCCAAACATAGCCGGCGTCGAGAAAGCCGAAGATTCGAAGCGTACGGTCGCCGCCAGGAAGCGGGGCAAGCAGTTCGATCGAACCAGTCACCATACGGTCGCCGCCGAGGTTGTCGTCGTTGACGTCATGCGGGCCAAGGGATCCTGAATCGAAGCCGCGGACCGAGCCTATGCCGCCGGCGTAGAAGTTCTTGAAGAATGGAAACTGATCGGTGCTGCCGTACACATCGCCGTAGCCGACTTCGCCGTTGAAGGCCAGGGTCCAGGTCTTCGAGAGCGGAATGTACTGCTGATACTGATACGTAGCTTTGTAGTATTCGATGTCAAAGCCAGGAAGACCGAATTCACCCGACAAGCGCTGATAGACGCCGCGCGTCGGCGCGAGCGAATTGTCGCGGCTGTCCCGCGACCAACCGAGCGTAAGCGCTACGCTCACGGGATTGTCGCCGAACTTGTCTTCGTAGTTCTTGTAGCGTTCCGGCGAATTGGAGTTCGTCATCACTTTGGTCGACTCGATGCGGCCGCCCAAAAAGACGCGGTCGAGTTCTGTGAACGGAATGCCCCAAGACACGCCCACACCGCGAGTTTCGTATTCGACGTCCGCAATGTCGAGTTCGTCAAGATCGACGCGGCGGTCGTAGATGTCGTAGCTGCGGCTCACGCCTTCGGGCGTGACGTACGGCTCGACCACGGAGAGTGCGTAGGTGCGCTGCGACGACGACGTATTGACTGTGACGGACAGCGAATTGCCGGTGCCGAACACGTTGTTCTGCGAGAAGCCGGCCGACAGAATGATGCCTTCAGACGTGGAAAAGCCGGCACCCAGCGAGATGGAGCCCGTCGGGCGTTCCTTCACCGTCACTTCAAGGTCGACCTGATCTCGCGTGCCGGCAACAGGCTTCGGTTCGGCCGTCACCGTTTCAAAATAGCCTAGTCGGTCGATGCGGTCGCGCGAGAGCTTGACCTTGTCGGAATCGAACCAGGCGGCTTCATACTGACGCACTTCCCGGCGGATCACTTCGTCGCGCGTGCGGTTGTTGCCCACGATGTTCACGCGGCGAACATAGGCGCGGCGGCCCGGGTCGATCGTATAGACGATGTCGACCGTACGCTTGTCGGCATTCGCAATCGGGTTCGGATTCGCTGCGGCAAATGCATAGCCGAGCGTCGAAAGCTTGTCCGTGATGGCCGACGAGAGATTCTTCACCGCTTCGGCGTTGTAGATGTCGCCTTCGCTGATGTTGATGAGCGCGTTGAGATCTTCGTCCAGACCGAGCATGTCGCCCTGAAGCTT
>CAZUXQ010000238.1:0-3140 GCA_964624425.1 uncultured Sutterella sp. | reverse complement strand
TCGTCAAATTTCCGGTTGAAAATCTCGCCGCATCACGTCGACTTTCAACCAGAAACTGAACAAATTCCAGCCGTTTATTTTACATGCCCCAAAAAGCTTTCAACATAGCTGATGCGCAGCAACGGCCGATTTCCCTTCTCGGCGCTGATGTCCGCAACTTGCAGGCATGCCGCTTGAAGCGGCAAAAAGAGAGCAAGCGCCCGCCCATAGAAAATGGGCTTAGCTCGCATGACGAATCGAGAGATGTCGGGTCGGCTCGGTAAATTCAAGCCATGCCGCACTTTGTCGCGCAGACTTATCTGCCCGGCTGATGCGGTTAATCTCGGAGAAAAAATTCGAAGACCCACAAGTCTCCGCATGGAGCATGAACGCAGACCGCACTTGCGTGCGGCCGTGCGATCAGGCATTGGCCGCAAGCCAGTTGAGCGCCACCTGCACGTGCATCATCGCGCCGCGAATGAGCACCGACTCGTCGACCTTGTAGTAGCACGAGTGCTGCGGCCAGCACGAATCCGTCTCAGGATTGCGAACGCCCAGCAGAATGATCATCCCGGGCACGATGCGCTGGTATTCGCTGAAATCTTCAGCGCCCATCGTCAGCGGATAATCCACGTGCCAGTCACCGGGCATCACCTGGTCGGCCGCGCTGCTCACCACCGGCAGAAGCTCGGGAGAATTGATGACGGAGCCGAGCATATATTGATAACGAACCTCAGCGGCGGCGCCGTACGCTGCAGCCGTCTGCTCAGCAATACGCTTGAGCTGGCCCTCAAACTTGTTGCGAACCTCGTCGCTGAAGCACCGCGTCGTACCTTCGAGCTTGGCCGAACCCGCCGTCACGTTCCAACGCGTGCCCGCCGTGAGCTTTCCCACGGTCACGACAGCGGTTTCCGTGGGCGGCGTCTCGCGGCTCACGATCGTCTGAATGGCAGAAATCACGGCCGAAGCCGCAGGGATGGCGTCGACGCACAGATGCGGCTGGCTGGCGTGCCCGCTCTTGGCGTGGATTTCGATTTCAAAGCGGTCGGCCGAAGCCATGCGGGCGCCGGCAGCAATCGAGCACTTGCCCGCATCGATGTCGCTCCAGACGTGGATGCCGAAAGCGCCGCTCACGCCCTCAAGAACGCCAAGTCTGATCATCTCCAGTGCGCCGGCGCCGATTTCCTCGGCCGGCTGAAAGAGAATGCGAACCGTGCCCTTGAACTGATCGCGCATTTCCTGAAGCGCGCGAGCGGCCGTCAGCAGCATCGAGATATGGCAGTCGTGCCCGCACGCATGCATCATGCCTTCATGCTCGCTGGCAAAGGGCAGATTCGTCTGCTCATTGACGGAAAGACCGTCGATATCGGCGCGCAACAGGAATGTCTTTCCCGGTCCGCAACCCGCAATGTCGGCAACAAGACCTGTTTTGCCCATGCGCCGACACGCAATGCCGGCAGCCTCAAGCTCGGCGGCAATCGCCGCACTGGTTTTGATTTCCTCGCCGCTGGGTTCAGGAATCCGATGAAAGCGCCGACGCTGCTCGATCAGATAATCACCGAGCAACTGCGGCATGTCCTGCACATGCATGAGAAATACCCTTTCAAAATGCCAATTAGAAGAAGTTCACAAAAATGCCTGCGATGAACACCGAGGTGATCGTCACGGTCACGAAGCCGCCCACGATCATCGAGGGGAACATCTTGCTCATCAGAAAATCGTACTCTTCACGGTTCTGCGCGAGGCTGTCGCACGTGCTCATCGTGATGATCTGATCAAACGGGAACCCGTAGAGCGCCGTCAGGCAGTTTGCAAATGCCAAGTTATAGCTCACCTTCAGGATTTTCGCCGCGACGAAGGCAAAAATCGCCATGCCGATCAGGCCGATAAGGATGAGCATGAACATCGGATAGATGATGCCCTGCAACATGTCGGGCGTGCAGTCCTTGAGGCCGTCGAAGACGTACATCACGATGCCGAACATGATGATCTGGAAGGAGTTCGCCTTCACGAGCGAATTCGGATCGAGAAAACCCAAGCGGCAGAAGATGACGCCGAGAATCAGGCACCAGATGGCTGCCGAAATATGCGTGATCGGTCCAATAATCGTGGCGAGATAGGCCACAACCGCAAGCTTGGTGATGATGACGGTCGGAGAATTCCATTCCTCAGGAATCTGCAGCGGCAGGCGCTTGCCGGGCGATGCATCGTCGGGAAGCGCCGTCACCGAGCTCACCGCGCGCAATTCGGCAGCGTCAAGCTTGGACTCGCCGGAACGATAGAGCTTTAAAAGCCGCGCCCCCTCTTTTTTGAGGCAGATCGCGGTGAGCGGATAGCCGGCGAAGCCCTGAATGCAGTACATCGAAATAGCAAAGACGGCAGCCACTTCATAACCCGCCTTTGCAGCGGCCGACTGCATCATCGTTGCGGCCACGATGCCGCCGGTCAGCGGCGGCAGGCCCGCGAGCATCAGGATGCGATCCATAAAGAACGGGCAAATGAAATACGCCGCAAGACACATGCCGGCCAAGCCCACCAGGCAGATCACCACCGTGCGCCATTGAGCCAAAAGCTGCGGCAGACTGATGATTGTGCCCAGGTGCGTAATGATCAGAAACACGCAGATTGTCGCGCCGAACGGAATGAGGTAGGAATCCTTGACCAGATCGTGCGGAAGCACAGTCCAGTAACCGATCAGCAAAATAACGGCCGAGACAAAGACCGAGGGAATCCAAGCTTTGGTTAACTTGGCGACAATGTCGCCAATAATCACGATCACGCCGCAGATCGCGAGCGCGAGGACGAAGTTGTACATGAACGCTCCCTTGTGGTTGTTTTGCACTGCCGGCCGCCCGGGACGGCGGCTCTCATTCCTTAAACGACTTGATTTTAGCGCGTTCGCCAGAAACTCTCCGCGGGGTTCGATGATGCCCCGGCAAAAGTTTTTCCCCAGTTGATGCGTTACAGACAAATTAAGGCGTCCGCATTAAATCCAGAAGCGGCACTGACGGCGTGAACGCCGGCCAGAAGCGAAAAGCGCGTTTGACCTCTTCAATGCGGGCCAGATGCCAGACCGAAGCATTGCAGATTTTGGCATTATGGATTTTGGGCGGCTCAAGCGCAATCACTTTTTCACCCGAGGAATGCGTTGCGGGGCCTGC
>CAZUXQ010000237.1:0-3160 GCA_964624425.1 uncultured Sutterella sp. | reverse complement strand
GCATTCGAGCCGAACGTTTCCTACGTGATCGACATCGGCGGCCAAGACAAGAAGTGCCTCGAAGTCGCCGACGGCCTCATCAAGAGCGTGAAGCTCAACGAAGCATGCTCGTCGGGCTGCGGCTCCTTTCTGCAGACTTTTGCCAAGCAGCTCGGGCTTTCGCTCCCCGAATTCGTCGAAGCCGCACTGCGCGCGGAAGAGCCCCGCGACCTCGGCACGCGCTGCACGGTCTTCATGAATTCGAAGGTTCGTCAGGCCCAGCGCGACGGCGCGGCCATCGAAGACATCGCCGCAGGCCTCTGCCGCTCGATCGTCCGCAACGCGCTCTACAAAGTGCTTCGCATTCACGATGCCGAAGAACTCGGCGAACACGTGGTCGTTCAAGGAGGGACCTTCCTGAACGACGCCGTTCTTCGCGCCTTCGAGCAGCAGATCGGACGCAGCGTTGTTCGTCCGGACATCGCAGGCCTCATGGGCGCCTACGGCGCCGCACTCATCGCCAAGGAACGCACGATCGAAGCGACGCCCGAAATGCGCGTCGCGCCGGAAGCGCTCGACCTCGGACGCGTCGTGCAGCGCGAATTCCGATGCCGGGGCTGCGGCAACCGCTGCCTCCTGCAGATGAACCGCTTCCCCTCGGGGCAGAAGTTCTTCAGCGGCAACCGCTGCGACTTCGCCATGAAGTCCGCAGGCGCGCGCAAGAAGGATCAGTCGGGATTCATCGACTGGAAGCTCGAGCAGCTTTTCGGGGGCGAAGTCCTCGACGAGCGCGACGCGCCGATGGGCGTCGTCGGGATTCCGCGCGTCCTCAACATGTACGAACACTATCCGTACTGGCGCACGCTCTTTTCGAAGCTCGGCTTTCGAGTCGTCCTCACCCGCGCATCCGACCACGGCACCGCCGTGCTCGGCAACGACACGATTCCGTCCCAGAGCCTCTGCTTCCCGGCAAAGCTCGCGCACGGCCACATCGCCGAACTTTATGAAGCAGGCGTCAAGGACGTCTGGTTCCCGTGCGTGCCGCGCGAAGGCATCGCCTACAAGGAAGCCGACGGGCGCTTTGCGTGTCCGGTCGTGGGCGGCTATCCGGAAGCCCTGAAGCTCAACGCCGACGAAGCCTTCCCGAATCTCGCGATTCACACGCAGTTCATCGACATGACGAAGAAGAAGAGCGTAGTGGCGGGTCTCATGGACGCCTTTCCTCAGCTCGCTTCCGTCGGCAGATCCGTCGTCGGGAAGGCGGTCGACGCGGCGATCGAAGCTCAGACCGCCTACCGCAAAGCCGTTCAGAAAAAGGGCGAAGAAATCTGGCGCGCGCACGAAGCATCGGGCGAACCGCTCATCGTTCTGGCCGGCCATCCCTATCACCTCGACCCGCTCGTCAACCACGGCATTCCGTCTCTGATCGAATCGATGGGCGCTCCCGTCGTGACGGAAGACGCCGTCGCGCATCTTGCGCCCGCCGTCGAAAAGCTCGAGGTCGTCAATCAGTGGACCTTCCACAGCCGCCTCTACCGCGCGGCACGGCTTGTTCTCGAAAGCAAGCACGCCGAACTCGTGCAGCTCGTGAGCTTCGGCTGCGGTCTCGACGCAATCACGTCCGAGCAGATCAAGCGCATGCTTGAGCCTGCGGGCAAGCTCTTCACGATGCTCAAGATCGACGAAGGCGACACCTTGGGAGCCGCACGCATCCGCCTGCGCTCGCTCCTTGCGGCCGTCGAAGACCGCCGCCGCACGCAGAAAACCTTCCCGATCGAGCTCGTCAAGCGCGGAGATGCGCTTGAAAAGACCGAAAAGCATGTCGAATCCGACCACCGCTCGACACTCTATGCGCCTCAGATGGCTCCGATTCACTTTCCGATCATCTCGGGCACGCTCAATTCGCTCGGCTGGAATGTCGAGCTTCTGCCGGATGTTCGCCCCGAAGCGATCGAACTCGGCCTGAAGCACGTCAACAACGACGCATGCTATCCGGCCATCGTCGTGATCGGACAGCTTTTGGACGCGCTGCAGAACCATGATGTCGAACGCAGCAAAGCCGCTTTTCTGCTCGCGCAGACTTGCGGCCCCTGCCGCGCGACGAACTACCCGAACCTCCTCAAGTGGGCGCTTCGCGACATCCATTGCGAGGATGTTCCGGTCGTCTGCCTCTCGGGCGGCCGAATCGAAGGCGCCGAACAGCTGCGCCTCGGCGTCAAGGGGCTTCACCGCCTCATGCTCGGCCTTCTCTACGGCGACGCAATGCAGCGGCTGAGCCTGCACGTGCGCGCCTATGAAAAGACGCCGGGCAGCACTGAACCCCTGATGAAGAAATGGACCGCTCGCGGCATCGCCGCGTCGAGCCGCGGCGATCAGCACGCCTTCGCGCGCGACGTCAAGGAAATGGTCGCGGACTTCATGAGCGTTCCGATGACGAACCGTCCGAAGCCCAAGGTCGGCATCGTAGGCGAAATTCTTCTCAAGTACCACCCGACCGCGAATCTCGACATCATCGAAGACATCATTCGCGAAGGCGCCGAGCCGGTCTTGGGCGACATGGCTGACTTCTTCCTCTACTGCCTCTACGACCACATCTTCCAGGCGAAACAATTCGGCGGCTCGAAGATCAAAGCCTCGGCCGCATGGCTGGCGCTCAAGCACTTCGAACGCATGCGCATGCCCTTGGCCGAAGCGCTCGAAGAGACGCCGATCGCAGACGTAAGCACGCTCACGGACCACCTCAAGCGAATCGAAGGCTATGTGTCGGCCGGCCAGGAAGCGGGCGAAGGCTGGCTTCTCACGGCGGAAATGCTCGAATTCATCAAGACGGGCGCCAACAACATAGTCTGCCTGCAGCCCTTCGGATGCCTGCCGAACCACATTACGGGCAAGGGCGTCATGCGAAAGATCCGCACGGACTTCCCGGGCGCGATTCTCTGCGCGATCGACTTCGAAGCGGGCACGTCCAAAGCGAACGTCGCCAATCGACTGAAGCTTTTCCTTGCGCAGACGAAGGAGCGCTTCTACGGCCGCGCCGAAAGCCGAAAGAAAGCCGCGGACGCGCACGGCGTCGACAGCCGCACGCCGCTTCAGAGCTGATGGAGATTCCTGCAGCCGGAGAGCGGAAAAGCGCTTCAGACGCGTTCAGCGCTTCTTCGGAAAGAATGCGGCTTCGAAATGA
>CAZUXQ010000236.1:0-3182 GCA_964624425.1 uncultured Sutterella sp. | reverse complement strand
TGCCGCAGCTCTCGAAAAGCTTGCCTGAAGCGCTTCCTGCAGCAAATTTCTGATATCAAACGCATACTCATTGGAGAAGCACGATGGAAAAGATGCTTTTTGCCGCTGACGCACTTGCCGGCAAAGTGACTCTCATCACCGGCGCGAGCCGCGGCATCGGCGCGGCCGTTCTCGAAGCCTTCGCCGCAGCGGGCGCAACCGTGATCGGCACGGCCACAAGCGAATCGGGCGCCGAAAAGATTGCAGCCCGCATCGCCGAACTGGGCGGGAAGGGGCGCGGCGCCGTTCTCGACGTCTGCGATGCCGCCGCATCCGATGCGCTCATTGCGAAGATCGTCGAAGAAGAAGGCCGCATCGACGTCCTCGTCAACAACGCCGGCATCACGCGCGACACGCTCGTCATGCGCATGAAGGACGAGCAGTGGAACGACGTCATCGAAACGGACCTCACCGCCGCCTTTCGTCTCGCCCGAGCCTGCGTGCGTCCGATGATGCGCGCGCGTTCGGGCCGCATCATTTCGATGGCGAGCGTCGTGGGCGCCATGGGCAATCCCGGCCAGGCGAACTACGCGGCCGCCAAGGCGGGCCTGGTCGGCATGACGAAGGCGCTCGCGCGCGAAATTGGTTCGCGCGGCATTACGGTCAACTGCATTGCCCCGGGCTTCATCGACACCGACATGACGCGCGTGCTCCCCGATGCGCAGAAAGAAGCGCTCTTGAAGCAGATTCCGCTTGCCCGCCTCGGGCAAACGGATGACGTCGCCAATGCGTGCCTCTATTTGGCATCGGACGCGGGCGCTTATGTGACGGGCGTCACGCTTCATGTCAATGGCGGCATGTTTATGGGGTGATCGTCAGTTGAAATCCCTTCGCTCGGCTCTGTTAAAATGGCGAGCTGATCTCAAGAAGCCCCCAAGCACTCCAAACGCGCCGGGGTATGAATTTTCGAACTCATCCCTTAGCGGAGTAATAAAAAATGGACGATATTGAACTGAAGGTCAAGAAGATCATCGCTGAACAGCTCGGCATAAAGGAAGAAGACATCAAGAACGAATCTTCCTTCATTGAAGACCTCGGCGCCGACAGCCTCACGACGGTCGAAATGTCTCTCGCGCTGGAAGATGCTTTCGGCATCGAAATTCCTGATACCGAACAGGAAAACCTCCGTACGGTTCAGCAGGCTGTCGACTTCGTCAAAGCCGCCGTCAACAAGTAGCTTGCGTTTGAAGCGGGCGTCTGCGGACGCCCGCAGGACGCGGCTCGCATGGGCGGGCCGATGGGCGCCCGACACTGTGGGATCCGTCAGCTCCGGATCCCACAGGTGCTTCAGAAGCGGCAAAGCCCCAGAATTCTGCTAATCCATCCGGACTAAGGCTTCAGAGAAGCGCTTTTCTCCGGACGCATTCCAAAAGGGTTGAAAATGACTCGTCGCGTGGTTGTTTCCGGTCTCGGCATGGTTTCTCCTCTCGGCAACGATCTTGACTCGAGCTGGCAGAATGCCTTGCGCGGCGAAAGCGGCGTGGAGCTCGTCACGAGCTTTGACGCCTCGCAGCTCGGCAGCCAGATCGCCGGCACGGTGAAGGGTTTTGACGCTTCGAAGTATCTCGGCGTCAAGGAAGTCCGCCGCTTCGACCGCTTTGTTCACTTCGGCGTGGCCGCCGGCCTCATGGCGCTCGAAGACGCCAGGATCGAGATCACAGAAGAATTGGCGCCCGAGATCGGCGTGGCCATCGGCGCCGGCATCGGCGGAATCCCCGTCATCTGCGCGAATCATAATGCGCTTCGCGACCGCGGCCCCCGCCGCATTTCGCCCTTCATGATTCCGGGCTGCATCATCAACATGGTGTCGGGCCAGCTCGCCATCATGAAGAACCTCAAAGGCCCGAACATTGCCCACGTGACTGCCTGCTCGACTGGCCTGCACGCCATCGGCGAAGCCATGCACATCATTCGCCGCGGCGATGCGACCGTGATGGTTGCCGGCGGCGCCGAATCGACGATCCATCCGCTTGCCATGGGCGCCTTCGACGCCATGCACGCGCTCTCGCGGCGCAACGACGATCCGAAGACCGCTTCGCGTCCGTTCGACAAGGATCGCGACGGGTTCGTGATGGGCGAAGGCGCGGGCGTTCTCGTTCTCGAAGAACTTGAACACGCCAAGAAGCGCGGCGCGAAGATCTACGCTGAAGTGGCCGGCTACGGCCTATCGGGCGATGCCTTCCACGTCACGACCCCATCGACGGATGGTCCGGCCCGCTGCATGCGCATGGCCCTGAGGAATGCCGGCATGACGCCCGAAGACATCGACTACCTCAACGCGCACGGAACGTCGACGCCGGTGGGCGACGTCAACGAAACAAAGGCGATCAAGGAAGTCTTCGGCGAACACGTCAAGCATCTCGTAGTCAATTCGACGAAGTCCATGACGGGCCATCTCCTCGGCGGCGCCGGCGGCGTTGAATCCGTCTTCACGGTGAAGGCCGTTGAAGAACAGATTTCGCCGCCGACAATCAACATCTTCGAACAGGATCCTGAGTGCGATCTCGACGTCTGCGCCAACAAAGCCCGTCCGATGACGATCCGTGCGGCCATGAAGAATTCGTTCGGCTTCGGCGGCACGAATTCGACGGTGATCTATAAGCGCTATGAAGCCTGAGCCTTTGCGCTTTTGAGGCGCTTTGCCTCTCGACCCCGCCGCAGAGAAGAGAGCGTTTCTCTAATGGGAGGCGCTCTTTTGCTGCGCGTCTTCGTTCTGCGGCGGACGCTGCGGCAGGCTGAACGCCGCAGCGGCATAGATTCGGGATGCGCCCGAGCTCGGTAAAAGCGGGCGCCCTTTGATAGAATGACGGCTCCTTGAGGGAGCCGCCGCGCTTCTTCGCTCGCAAAAGATTTTTTTCCCGCGTCCGAGACGGCAAATCGGAGGCGGGCCGGAAGAGGCGGCAAGGGATTCGGAATCCTGGAGGGCCTACGGATTTCCGGACGCTCCGGCGGCGTGCGTCGGGCATGCTCGAGGCGCACCAAGAGAGCGAATCGCTTGATTCGAACTTCGGCGGCGCTGCGCGGCCGGAGCGCAAAGAGAACTTCGCGTTTCTTTCTCCACGATGCAGAACATTCGAAACTTTTCGATCATCGCCCATATCGATCACGGGAAGTCCACGCTCGCGGACCGCTTGATTCAGCGT
>CAZUXQ010000235.1:0-3188 GCA_964624425.1 uncultured Sutterella sp. | reverse complement strand
GTTGAAGGAAAGATCTTCCGCTGAAGGTCCGTAAAAACGAGCGCCGCATGCGGGACAAACCAACTCTTTTCCCGCCGCTACGGATAAAGACGGCGGAACATGATGTCCGTTCGGACAGACGTGGCGGCCCAAGCGCGAAAACATCAACCGCAGGCTGTTAAGCAGTTCCGTCGCCGTGCCGAAAGTGCTTCGAATGCCGGCAATGCCCGGCCGCTGACGCAGCGCGAGCGCTGCGGGCACGTGAAGCACTTCGTCGACCGTTGCCTTCGAGGCCGTCGTGAGTCGCCTTCTCGTGTAGGTCGAAAGCGAATCGAGATAGCGGCGCGAGCCTTCAGCGTAGAGAACGCCGAGCGCGAGCGAAGATTTGCCGGAGCCCGAGACGCCGGCAATGCCGACGATTTTGCAGAGCGGCACCGAGACGCTGATGTCCTTGAGGTTGTGAACGCGTGCGCCGCGAATGTCGATCGCTTGGATGTTCGTCATCAGAAATCGACGCTGCTCTGCCTTGCTCAGGCAAAAGGCACGTCGCCAGTCGTGTTGTTTGGAAGAATGTCCTCGAGAAGCATGTCGACTCGATTGCATTCATTCTAGGCGCAGCCGGCGTTGTTCGGCCGCCGGCGGCAAGCATCGCCTTAAAAATCCGATCGGCATTGAAATGTTTTCTCGATCGATAAGTTTTTCGTTGAGTCCGAGGATGATCCATCCGTTTTTGCGGTTGGCGAAGGCCGAGACGGTCCCGCGCCTGACCCGTTCTTCGACCGCGCTCTGGGCGGCCGCGGCTTCACGAAGGAATACGACCTCCTGCGTTCGAATACCTGGATGGCGATCGACCGTTCATCATCGACCGAGCGTTTGCCGTCCGCTTCGAACCGAAAGAAGGCCGACTCTATGTGACGCTCGAAGGCGGCAAGCACTGCAAGGTCTGGGGACGCTCTCAAGGACAATCACCCGGATACGGACGAACACAAGCCCTTCAAGCCCGGCACCGCTGCCGCCGGCAACGGCATTTGCTGGTCGTGCAAGTCGACCGACCTGATGGTCGACTGGGCGTACATGGGATGGGCGACAAGGTCGAAGGCGCCAAGTTCAGCCGCGAATCCGTCCGCAACGCTCTTATCGACGCCGTGACGAGCGACGACGAGGATATGCCGAGCGGTCGGCGCGAAGTTGTCGCCAACAAGACGAAGATCAACGTGAAGGACGCGGGCGCCTTCGGCTTCACGCGCAAGGCGGGCTGCCTTGAAAAGGCGACGTTGACCTCATGCGCGCGCAGTGCCGCATCGAATACATCAGCAGCCCCGGCATCGATGCCAAGACCGGCAAGACCATCGGCATGGACAACCGCCTGACGAGCCGCTTCCCGGTCGTCAATGCCGACCAGATCGACGAATGCTGCGGCAAGCTCGGTCGCTGCGACTTCGAGCACTCCGTGACGGGCGCTCTCTCGTGAAGATGCAGCATCCGGACGCCGAAATCTTCTGCGGCTCGAAGCATGACAAAGCCGACGCCGCCTGCGCAAGCTGCCGCATGCCGAAGGTGAAGGACGAAAACGGCAAGACCTGCTCGATGCACCGGTCGACATCGCCTCGCAGCTGCATCTAGAAAACCTGCCTGACCTGCCGCAAGGACAAGACGGCCGAACAGATGAATTATGCGATCGACTCGATGAAGGGCTGCTGCGACGGCAAGGTCCGCGAAGTCGAATCCCGCATGAACGACATGTTCAACGCCTTTGACAACGCGATCGTCGCCGGCGTCGACGAAAATACGCTCGACGAAGCCCGCAAGATTCATTCGGCCGCGCGCCTCTGCCGGAGGCGAGAAAGCCGACATTTGCAAATCGAAAGAACGCGCTCTTTGGGTTTTTCGGAGAGCGCGTTCTTCTTGCGCTATAGTCGCAATCTTCTTCCTTTTTCGCGTCAACCGCGCTTTTTTGACGTTCCGCTCTCCGACGCATGAACGATCTCATTCTTCTCTACGGTACAGAAGCGGTCATGCTTCTCATCGCGATCGGCATCCTGATGCCGACCATTCTGAATCGCCGCCGCGAGACGGACGACGCTGCTCTTGAGGGCGAAGCCGAGCGCAAAGATGCACGCGATGCGCTTCTCTTTGCGCTTCGAAAGGAAAAAGTGCGTTTGGACGAAGAGTTCCGAAAGGGACTTCTTTCGAAAGAGAACCACGCTTCTCTCATCGAGGACCTGCGCATCCGCACGCTCGAAGAAATGAAGGGCGGCGACCCGCTTGCGGGGAAGCCCCTCAAGGTGACGCGCACGCAGCTCGCCGCCGGCGTCGTGGTCGGCATGGCTCTTCTCTCGGCTGTCTGCTACGGCTTTCTGGGTTCGCCCGAACTCATGCGTCTCGAAGAAGATCAGAAAGTTCTTCAGGGCACGGCTTCGGCCGACTCGATCGAGGTCTACCTCAAGGACAATCCCAAGGACGGACGCGCCTGGATTCTTTTGGCGCACCGCCGCATCGACGCGGGCGACTTCGAGCGCGCCGTGCCTGCCTATAAGAACGCGCGCAGCGTGAACGACAAGATCGCGGCCGATCCGGACATCATGCTCGAGTACGGCGCCGCCGTGTTCACTGCAAAGGACATTCGCTCCTACAAGGACGCCAAAGAAGCCGTTTCCAAGGCTTGGGAGCTGCAGCCCGAGAACGTCAAGGCGATCGAACTTACGGGCATCGCGGCGCTCGCGACCGAAGATTGGGCGCTTGCCAAGAAAGCGATCACGGCCATCATGTCGAAAACGAGCCGGGATCGTCCCGAATACGCGCGTTTCGAGGAAGCGATTCGCTTCCTCGACGAACAAATCAAAGCGCGCGAGGAGCTCATGAAGAAATTCGAAGGAAAGCCTTCGGCGCCTGCGGCTCAGTAATTGCCGAACGGCGTCTTCGTTCCGTCATCCGATTCGCCGCCCGCAGGTCTTGCGCCGCGGGCGTTCTTTGCGCGGCAAAGCCCGGCAAGGTTTGGCGGCCGTTCGGCACAGCTCGCATCGAAATAGTTCGGAACACAATGCCTCCGGAAAACCGTTGGCTAAAGCTATCGATGCCTTGACTTTGATAGTTTTCTTCGTTAGGATGCTTCTAACGAAAAACGAAACGCGATAGCAAATTTTTTATTTTTTCCTCATCTGCTGCCGCGCTTCACGCCAAGGAGTTCGAAAATGATGAAGCCCTGCAAG
>CAZUXQ010000234.1:0-3190 GCA_964624425.1 uncultured Sutterella sp. | reverse complement strand
ATTGGGCGAAAGACAGTGGTTCACGTAGACGGCGGACAGATTGTCGATGAGAAGCTGGTTCTTTTCGTGAAAGAGCTTCGCCGCAACGTCGAGAAGCGCCGTCGAATCTTTGCCGCCCGAATATGCAAGCAGAACGCGCACGGGATTGAGCGGCATGAGAGCAAATTCCAAATTGCGAAAGCCCGAAAGATGTTCGGCCGCTTCGCAAAGCGCGCTTCTCACGCTTTCGGAAAGACGCTTTGCAAGCGTCATCTGAGAAACCGGCCGGGACTTCTTCCCTGCGCTCTTTTTGGCGGCCCGGCGTTCGCGCTCGACGGCTTCGGCCTTTTCAACAAGATCGATGCTGGGGAGCTTTGCCGGCATCGGGCGAGAATCGTCGGGATCCGCCTCTTCGCGATCGACAAAAACCGGATAGATGTCTTCCATCTTCGCCGCATCTTCAAGACCTGCGGCAAATCCCGCCTTCTCTTCGGCAGACGCGCGCATGAGAGCGGCGGCGTTGACGAGACTCGTTCTGCGGCGCGGCGGGCGGGCGGGCGAACGATTGGCCGTTGCGGACTCTGCGGTCGCAGACGACGCTTCGAAAGCCTTCTCCCGGCTCTTTGCATTCTCGAATGCATCGAGCGCGGATGCGTCCTTATCAGAAGTCTCTGAGGCTTCGAAGCCCTCGGTTTCCTGAAGCGCCATGCCGAAAATTCTTGATGTGACTGATGGTGAAGCCGCCGCGCCTGCGGAGACTGCCGACGCCGAGAGCCGGCTGACGGATTCTACCTCGCCGCGAAGCAGCAGATTACGCCGTTGCGCATGCATCAGCGAAAACGCCAGCGAGCATCATCTCCAAGGAGCCCGTTTCTCTTCTGAACTCGGAAGCGCTTCCGGCTATCCGATCAAGAAAGCTTCGGGAGCATCGGAGCAACTGCGCCTTCGATGCCGACCAATGCCAAGGCGATGAGAATCGCAAGCTGCGGGCCCTTTTCGATCTCGACGGCTTCGAAAAATTCCTTGAGGCTGTGTACGTTGCTGCTGACGCCGCCGGTGCCGATGCAGACGGATGGAACTCCGATCGAAATCGGCTTGTTGGCGTCCGTCGAGGACGGAGCGCATTTCTTCACTTCGATGCCCATCTGCGTCATGGCGGCAAGCGCCGCCTGAATGGCGGCAGAATCATCGGGCTGCATGCCGGCCGGCCGGTCGCCGATCTGTTCCTTCACGAGACGGAGCATATGCGCTTCGTCGGCCTTCGGCCAGCGTGCGTTTTCGCGCGCGACGGCTTCTTCAAAAGCAGCAAGCACCTTGGCTTCGAGCTTTTCGAGTTCCTGAAGATTGACGCTTCGCATGTCGACGTCGACCGTCGCGGAAGCAGCGATGGAGTTCACGGTCGTGCCGCCCTTGATCGTGCCGATCGTAAATGTAGTCTTCGGATCTTCCGGAACTTCGAAGTCGGCGACGGCGGCGCCGGCGCGGCACATGGCGTGAATGGCCGACGGAGCGATGCCGAAGTCGATGTAGGAGTGGCCGCCCTGACCTTCAATCGTGAGGCGCCAGCGGTGCGACCCCGTCGCGCCGTGCTGAACCGCATCGATCGTCTCCATGTCGATGCCGACGAAGCCGTCAATCTTGCAGCTTCCGTCGAAGAGCGCCTTCGAGCCGCGGATGTCGCCGTTGCCTTCTTCGCCGACCGTGCCCACGAAAAGAATGTCGCCCGTCGTTTCGACTTCGGCAGCTTCAAGCGCGCGGATCACCTGCAGAACGGAGCGAAGACCCGCAGCATCGTCGCCGATGCCGGGACCGTAATAGACGCGGCCTTCCTGACGAACGGCAAGATTCGTCCCAGCCGGAAAAACTGTGTCCAAATGCGCGGCGATCGCCAGCACGGGACCGCCGCCCCTGCCCGGGCGGCGGCCGACGACGTTGCCCGACGGCTCCATCACGACGTCCTTAAGGCCGTAAGCTTCAAAAAGCTTCTTGATTTCTTCGCCTCGAACCTTTTCGGCGAAGGTCGGCGATTCGATCTGAGCGATGCGGACTTGCTCGGCCATGGCGCGTTCGACTTCATCGGCGCAGACCTTCAAAGCCGCAACCGTCTTCGGGTGCTGTGCTACGGCGCTCATCTGTGCGGCTGCTGCGGCGGTAATCTGGGGGATCTGGTGAGACATGCTGGCGAAGCTCCTTTCTTTCTTGCATTGGTTCCTGGCCTGACGCCCGGCATTTCGGGATTGTGCATCCGCGAATTGCCCGGAAGTCCGCACCCGCGCATTCGAAATTCAATGCTGACGAGCATCCCCTTTCGAACAAAAGGGAGCCGCCGCGCAGGCGCGAACGCCCCCAAAACGCAAGTCATGAGACCAATTTGGATTTTAGCGCGAAGCTCTCGTCTGCGGCGCAGGCGGAAAATCGGGGAGCAGTCGAATTCGGAATGCGCGAGCAAATTTATGCAGCCAGGCGCTAGCTGTCTGCCGAAGCGTCTGCGGCTTGCTTCAGCCCGATGGCTTTGAGACGGTACTGCAGTCTCATAACCCGCCAAGTCTGAAGCAGGACGGAAAGAGCGATGAGGCTTAAGCCCGCCCAGAAGGACCAATTGAGTTCCTGCGCCTCGTCGAAGAGCACCATGGCGATCAGAATCGAATAAATGGGCTCGAGGTTGTAGCTAAGATTCACGGTGAAGGCGCTGATCTTCTCAAGCGACTGAATCTGCAGAAGGTACATCCCGATCGTGCATGCGCTCGCGAAGAGCGTCAGATAGCCCGCATCAACAAGCGACGGAAAGAAAGGCTCCGGCGGCATCAGCGCAGCGTAGAAAGGCATTAGAACGAGGGCGAAGCAGAGCGCGCCGCCAAGCTGATAGTTGAGAACCGTCACGGCCGAATACGCCGCTTTGTAGCGGCGAAAGAGAATGGAGAGCGCCGCTGCGCCGGCCGCGCTCAGCAAGCCGAAAAAGATGCCGAGCTGATGGCGGACGTCGAAATGAAAGATGAGGCAGATGCCGAGGATCGTCAGAAGCGAAAAGCCTACTTCGCGAAGCGAAATTCGGCTTCGCGTCATCAGGGGTTCGAGAATCGACGTAAAAAAACCGACGGACGAGAATGCGACGACGCCCACCGAGACGTTCGACGCTTTGATTGCCGCATAGAAGAAGGTCCACTGCAGCATCAGGAATGCGCCCACGAGAAGCATGCCGATGCGGTCTTTC
>CAZUXQ010000233.1:2158-3223 GCA_964624425.1 uncultured Sutterella sp. | reverse complement strand
TTTGCAGAACCCGGCCGCCTCAGGAGGAGGGCGTCGGGGGCCTCTGGGAATCCCAAGAGTCCCTAGACAATGCTGTGAAAATGTCTAGGGATTTCATCCTCCCTGCGGAGGCGCATTTCCCCGCCTCCTCAAATCAGTCGGCCCGGAACGCGCAGCATGTTCCGGGCTGATTTTTTGCGTGCGAAGCCGAATACTGAAGGCTTCAGGCCCCGCATGCGGAGGCGCATGAGCGGCCTGCGGCCGCTGCGGCGCGTGCAGCGGGCCGGAAAGGAAGGTCGTCCGTCAGCGCTCGACGCCGAGGCTTCTGCGGGCGTCGGCAGGGATCAGATTTTCCGGGAGCTGATGGCCATCACGGTCTTGCCTGCGACCGTCCAAAGCTGACGCACAAGCACTTCTGAAAATCCGCTGAATTTCGAGACGGCTTTTTGAAATTTCAGCGGATTTTCCCTGCACTCCGGCATGATGTCTGCGCACGCCGCGAAAAGGAGCCTCTATGCCTCACACCGCCAACCCGAATCCCAAACCGCGCGTCGGCGCAGGCGGAAGAACGGCCGGAAGCACGTCTGCAGGGCCGCCGGCGCGCTTGACCGTCCGGACGTCTGCGGCCGCGCTGCCGCAACGGATGTGCTCAGCATGCAGACGAAATTCGCCCGGAAGATTCCGGAGCGCGGCGAAGACTATTGCCCGGTCGTCAAGAGCCGCTGAAGCCTCAGCCTTGAGGAAGTTTGGGCGGCATTTCCTTCTTGTCTGAGGCTCTCCTCGTTGGAGTTTTGCCCGGCGGTTGCTTAAGCCGAACCGCACAGGAGAAATTGGCGGGTCTGAGCGAAGGATGCGTCGTGCAGGCCGCGGCGGAGAGCGCGGACAAGGCTTTCGGAGTTCATCTCTTCGCTGCATTTTGACGTACGCTGCATCGCTCGGCAGCTCCTGCGAACCATCCGAGGCCGTTGGGCATTGAAAATTCGCTTCGCCGGGTGCTCGATGCTGCATTCAATCAGGACCGCACGCAGCGTCTGAATGCCGAATGCCTGCGGGGACGGACTCGCGTGGATAAAGTCGTCTTCAGCC
>CAZUXQ010000233.1:0-2148 GCA_964624425.1 uncultured Sutterella sp. | reverse complement strand
GAGGCTGGACAAGGCTTCCGGAGCCGCCGCCCGCAATGATCGTTGCCTTCAGTCGGGATCGCGCGCAGCGCCTGACTGCCGAAGGTCAGCAGGGACGAACTCGCGTCGATAAAGCCGTCTTCAGCCTGACGAGCAGGATTCAGGCTTTGAAAGAGGTGGAAGCAGGCAGAGAGGCTCCGTCCAGGCTGCTCCGATGTTGAATGCGCAGTCGACGACCTGCATCTCTTAACTTGTCGAAACGGTTCCCGACGCTTTTGTTCATGCGTCAGCCCTGTAAATACGGATTCGAAGCCGCGATGAAATGATTTTCGGTCACTCACAGACGAGACACGATGTGCTCCTGCCGTCCGCAGACGCAAAACTCCAGCCTCCGGAAGCGATCGACAAAACCTTTCGAGCGACGCCTTGAAGACCCGTAGCTTGGCCTGGGAGACGCTTCTGCGCTCGATTCCTCAGCTCTCGAGCTGGCAATTGAAGCCCGCACGGATGTCGGGAGCAAGGCTGGACGGCATTTTCTGCCTCGCAGCGCACATTTGCATAAAATTAAGGCACTGTTTGTTGAAGACCAACGGAGACAAGAAATTGCAGAACGTTCCGAGGCCTTTGACAACAACAAGAAAGCTGAGGATTTACGCGTTTTCGCAACGAGGCATTATTCGGCCGGCGCGGCGGAATTGATGGCCGCAAGCGCGTTCAGCGTCTTCGGGAATCCGATTGCAGGAAGTGCCACGGCAATCGCATCGAGGAGAATGTCGCGGCTGTTGCCGACGGCGATATTGCCCGCCGCATGAGCCTTGGCCTGCGGGTCGCATCCGCCCATCGAGACGATCGTCACGAAGGTGAGGAGTTCGCGTTCTTTAAGCGTCAGGCCCGTGCGGGTATAAGTGTCGCCGAAGCAGAATCCCGTGAGGAGATCAACAGAAATGAAACGCTCATCGGCTTTCGCGCTCTGATGCATCTGATCAATCGCAGATCCGAAGATGCCCTTTTGAACAGCCAGGCCCCTTTCGAAACGATCAGCATCGCTCACAACGGTGCAGTCTTCAATCTGACCGGCAATGCCGGCTTTTGCCATTGCGGCTTCAAGAAGCTTCTGAGCCTCCATCGCGTGTGCAAGCCCCGAATAAGCCATAGTCTGCACGACCGCCTCGAAGAGGTCAACAGGCTTGACGCCAGCTTCGAGCGACCTTTCGAAGTGCTCGGAGAGTGTTTCGCGTGCGCCGAGCGACGTCAACGCCGCCGTGAGCACGAGCGCCCGCATGCGGAACGCCATTTTGACGCCCTCCGGGACATCGCGCATCGTCAGGCGCTCGTAGATGTCGGCGAGCGAAGCATTCGCAGGTGCGGCTTCGGCCGCTTTGGTGTCTTCGGCCATGAGAATTCCTCCGAAGCTGCCGGCAGCGACGGCCGCCAAACTTTTGATTGCTGATTTTGCCGCTTCTCGCCGTTGCATGATCTTCTCCTTGACAAGCTGTTGAATCAAGTTACTGAGGCTCGGACATGTAATCCTTGTCTTCGACTGGTTCAAGCCATGCGGACTTGTTGTTCGGGGCATTTGTTTCTATGGAGACGTGCGTCATCCAGGTCTTGACGCCGCCGCCGTGCCAGTGCTCGACATCGGGCGCAATGCGCACGACATTGCCTTTTTTGATGATCTGCACGGGGTTGCCGCGTTCCTGATAGCGGCCTTCGCCCGAAAGAACGAGAAGAATCTGACCGCCCGAATGCTTGTGCCAGAATGTGCGGGCGCCAGGCGTGAACGTCACGCTGCCGATAGGAGCGTTGAAGACGTCGTCGTTCTCGGAGAGCATCGTAAGGTAGGTCATGCCCGTGAAAAACTTGCCGTACGGGTTGATCGAACCCTGCGCGAACACCGTATCGATCGGGGCTTTCCTCTCTTCTTCGGCCGCTTCGGCTTCGGCAGCGCCGCCAATGGCGACAGCACCAGCGAGAACAGGGGCAAACAGTTTTTGCATTTTCAAAACCATGGCTCAACTCCTATGCGGGAATATTCTGTGCTTTTGATTTTTCAGCGAATGCTGTTTGCAGCGTGATCGGAAAGATGCGTCAAACCGTTGCGGGTTGTCCGGCTGTCGATCTATAGCGCAATCCTTTCTGTTTGCTTGAATTGTATGGAAGAATTCTTTT
>CAZUXQ010000232.1:0-3223 GCA_964624425.1 uncultured Sutterella sp. | reverse complement strand
ATTTGGTGAAGCAGAAATTTGGCATCGACATGCCGTTGACGACTGCGGGTCTTTGCCTCAAGCGCTGGGGAATGACGCCGCAGAGGCCGTTGAAGAAAGCGATTCAGCAGGACGAGAAAGCCGTCAAGAACTGGCTTGAAGAAGAGTATCCGGCAATCGCCAAACGGGCCAAGGAGGAAAATGCGCTGATTTTCTGGGAAGATGAGACGGCCGTTCAGCAGGATGCAAACTGGGTGCGCGGTTGCGCTCCGATCGGCCAAACCCCTGCGATCACGCATGACCGCCGCAGCTGCTGCGGCGCGCCCGTCATGATTTCCGCCGGCAACAATCAAGGGAAGGTCTTCTTCAGCTTCCAAAAGAAAGCCGTCAACGCCATCGACTTTATTCGCTTTCTTCACCGGTTGGTTTTAGACAATGCGGAGCAGGGACGAAAGCTCTTTGTCATTTGCGGCAACGTTCGCGTGCATCACGCAAAGATCGTGCAGCGCTGCATCGAAAGACGCTCAGACGAGTTGGAATTGTTCTTTCTTCCTGCCTATAGCCCCGAACTCAATCCGGACGAGCATCTCAACCGCGGGCTTAAGACCGAGTTGCGGCTCCTCCCCGCGATGAATCACGACGAGACGCTGAAGCAAGCTCAAGAGATCTTGAGGCGCTTCAAGGAACAAGTCGCCCCTATCCTGAAGTGTTTCTCAGGAAAAAGTGCGATACGCCGAGCATCAATCTACTGCTTAAAAACACCTTGCTGCGGGAAAACCCTGATTTTGTCAACTAAATTATTGCATTGTTAATAAGCTGTGAAGCCTTCAAGAGGCTCCGAATGAATGCCTACAGATTCTTGATGTGCATCAAAAACTTGTCAAAGAGTTGGTCACTCAATTGGTCAGACACGCGATCAGTACGATTGGATTATTGTCTTGCTATTTTTTTATTATAAACAATAAGTTATGAGTAAAATCTAAAGTTTTTCTGTTTTCGCACCGAGAACAGCAAGTGCGGCAGGAGCTTCTTCATTTCGGCAATGCTCCCAAGTTTCCGCCGCCTGCCTAAAAATGCTTCGACAAGCTGAATTTTCGATAAGGCTTGAAATCAGACGGCCGCATAATCGCTTTTCGACAGCATCATTCTTCTATTCGCAGGTTCTTTTCAGCATGCGCCGAGCCAGATCGCCGCGCGCGAACAAGGTTTCGCGCCAGCGCATCATGCCCTTGCCGAGGACATTCTTCTGCTCGAAGAGCCGCATGAAGTCTGCGCTTTCGAGCGTGCCTTCGAGCCAGTCCCGAGAGGCTTTCGCGAACAGCAAACGCAGTTCGCCGCCGCCTTCGGCCTCGATAAAGGGGCTGATGCGTTCGAGCCATGCATCGAGCTTGATGCGGTGCGTGCGGTCTTCGACGGGATAAGTCGACCAGAGCATGGGCTTGCCGGCCAGCTGCGCGCGCACGAAGCTGTCTTCTCCGCGGACGACGACGAAGTCGCACGCCCACATGAGCTTGTCGAAATCGGCCTGCGGCAGGAAGGGCGCGCAGAGCGTCCGAATATGCGAGGCGCGCTCGCCCATGCCGGCGAGGCGCTTCGCGAGCGCAACGCCTGCTTCGCCCGGCGCGGCCAGAAGATTGATCGGTTCGCCGGCCGGTAGCGATGCCAGCGCTTCGGCCATGCGGTCGACGGCATTTGCCGGATAGGCGAAGAAAAAGACGGTCTGAAGCGCGGAATCCGCGCCCAGCGATTCGAGGAATGACTGCTTTTCGCTTTCGAGAAAAGCAGCTTCGCGCGCCGAGTAGCCGTCTTCGATCAGTACGCCGCCTGTCTGATCGGCAAAGCCCGGGAAGAACCAGAGCTTTTTGATCGGCAGCGTCGGGTGCATGCCCCAAATGTCGTGCCAGCCGTCAACCCATTTCTCGGCGGAAAGATAGTCGAGGTTGAAATAAAAGGGCGGATTGTCGTTCTCTTCGACGCGCTTGGCGATTGCTTTCTCAAAGCTTTCGGGGAGCCGGCATGCAAAAGTTTCAATCACGATGTCGGCCGGCGCCGGCGCGGCTTCCTTTTCAAGCGCATGCCAGTCGACGACGGCGATGCCGTCGGCTTCGCCTTCGGAGCCGGCGAGCGTCAGCGACGGCACGAGCTTCTGAAGCACGTCCGGGCGGTCGATGATCAGCCGAACCTTGAGTCCGAGCGCCGTGAAGCGCTTGGCAAGGCGCCAGCACACGCCCGCGTCGCCGAAATTGTCGATTACGGCGCAGAAAATGTCCGCGCTTTTGCGTCGAATAAGCATGAGTGAGCCTTTCGGAAAAGAGTTCTATCGGACAGCCGGGCTGAAATGCGTCTCAAAGAAGACGTCGAGGAGCGCGCCGAAGCCGAATCGGGAGCCGCCGCCTTCGTTGCGCGAGGCGATGCGCGAGCCGTCCTCGGAAAGAAGGCCCGTGAGAATGCAGGTCGACCGCGAGCACTTGAGCGCCGCAGCGCGGGCGGATGCAAAGCGGGCGCTGCCGCCTGGTTCGAAGAACCAGCGGTCCGGGAGCTTCACGGCATTCTGCGCCCAAAGATACGGACGCTGAAGGACCGTGCCGGAGGGACAGGGGGCATCGTCGAGCGCGACCGCGAGCAGCCTGAGACGCTTGACGCCGGCTGCGTCGCTGAAGGCGAGGCACGCCTTGAAGCGGCGTTCGGCGGCTTCCGAAGAAGCGGCGCCCGCATTGTCGAGAACCGCTTTGCGTTCGTCGTCATTCAAAGAGAGTCCGTCATGGCGAATCGTCGCGAAGCCGCCGAGGATGACGTCGCGCGCATCCAAAAGCGCAATCGTCGTGCGCACTTCGGCTCCGGCTTCCATGATCGAGGTCGAGTGCAGAATGTCCGTTGCGAAAAACGCCGCGCATGCCGTCAACGCGGCGAATCCCGAAAGGCTTGGGCGCGGCAGAAGCTTGCGCGCGAGGACGTGCGCCGCTGCCTTGAGGGCGGCTCCGCAGAAATGGCCGTCGGCTGCATGTTCGCGTTCTTCGCTCGCGAGCGTGCTTCGCTGCGCGGCAAGCGAAGCCCAGGAAATGAACATGCGCAGCCTGCCCGAGAGCGGATGCACGGCATGGGAAAATGCCGAACCGCAGATCCAAAGCGCCAGCGCGGCGGCTGTCAGATCGGCTGCGGCGAGGATCATCGGCGGGCGGCCCGATTCAGGCGTCGTCCAATAGAAGATGCCGCTCGAGAGCGCAAAGAGAACGATGAAATGCGC
>CAZUXQ010000231.1:0-3236 GCA_964624425.1 uncultured Sutterella sp. | reverse complement strand
GTGCTCTACCGCATGAACGCACAGTCGCGCGTGATGGAAGGCGCTTTAGCCGCAGCCGGCATTCCGTACCGCGTCTACGGCGGCCTGCGATTCTTCGAGCGCGCCGAAGTGAAGCACGTTCTCGCGTACCTGAGGCTTCTCGCGAATCCTTGGGACGATACGAGCTTCCTGCGCGTCGTGAATTTTCCGACGCGCGGCATCGGCGCCAAAACGATCGAAGCGCTCACGATGCACGCGCAAAGCCGCGGCGTGAGCCTTTGGGCGGCGCTCTGCGACGAGAGCTTCAAGGCGACGCCGAAGCTTCTGGCCTTTCGCGACATGATCGAAAAGATGCGCTCCACCGTCGATTCGCAGCCGCTTCTTGAAGCGATCAAGTACACGATTGCCGCTTCTGGTCTTCGCGGCCACTACATGAAGGAGCGCGAAGGCGAAGACCGCATCGCCAACATGGATGAAATCATTTCGGCGGCGAACGGCTATCTCGAGAACGAGAAGATCGATCCGAAGGCGCCCGCGTTCGTGCCTTTTCACGAAGATTCTCCGACGCCCATCGAAGGGTTTCTCACGCAGGCGACGCTTGAATCGGGCGACAAGAACGAGGACGAAGGCGTCGACGCCGTGCAGCTCATGACGGTGCACGCCGCCAAGGGCTTGGAATTCAAGTACGTCTACATCATTGGCGCTGAGGAAGGCATCTTCCCGCATTTTTCCGCGACGAAGGACGAAAAGAATGCTCGCGCAGGGCTCGAAGAAGAACGCCGTCTCATGTACGTGGCGATCACGCGCGCTAAAAAGCACCTCGTCATCACGCACTGCTCGAGCCGCATGATGTACGGCAATCAGTTCGTCAATCCGCTTTCGAGCTTCGTTGAAGAAATTTCGCCCGCACTTCTCGACATCCGCAAGAAGCCGAAGCGCGGCTGCTGCACGGACGAAGATGACGACGATTTGTCGGGGAGCGGAAGGCGTTCTCGTGCGTCGAGAGGTTATGGCTGTTCGCCGGGCCGTTTCTCAAGCTGCTCGGGACGGTCTTCGGAGGAGGCTTCCGGTTTTTCTTTGGGGCGCGCTTCCGGAGGCGGCGCTCGAACGTCGGGCTGCGGTCCTGTGCGTGGGCAGGGCGGCAGGATGTCTGCTGTCGGCTGCGGAACATCCGACGGCAAATCGGCCGTTCTGCGCAAGATCGTTCAGAAGGCGAAGGGGCATGCCCAAACAACCGTCGAAGGCTACAAGACGGGCGTGCGCGTCATGCACGACAAGTTCGGCGAAGGCATTGTGAAGGAGGTTCGGGGGCATGGCGACGCATGCACCCTGATCATCGACTTCAGCGGCTGCGAGCGCGAGCTGATGCTGATGATCGCGAAGAAGTTCATGAAGCCCGTCTGATGCCGGCAAGTCGAGATGAGCAAGCCGCGCCGAAGCTGCGAGCGTTCCGCTCTGCTAGAATCTCATTCTCTAGCGGGAGCTTTGCTCGCGAATGCGCCGGACCATAGTTCAACGGATAGAACAGTCCCCTCCTAAGGGACCGATCTGGGTTCGATTCCCGGTGGTCCGGCCAATGATTGAGACGAAAAGAAGCCCGAATGCAGTTTCTCTTTGCGTTCGGGCGTTGTTGTCTTGGCTGCTTTCGTCCCGTCAGGACGGCTGCGCCGGATCGCGGCTTAACGGCTGCGGAACATGACTTCATCTTCGGTTTCGGCGTTCTATTTGCGCTCGCGACGGCGGAAGACGCTGCGGCGCCTGCCGTGACGGCAGCGCTTGTCGCCGATCAACGGGATCTCAGGATGTGCGGAGAGCGCGCCGTACTTGGGCGTTGCGCCGGGAAGAAACTTCTCTTCATAATCATTCGTCACCTCGGCGACGAGCTTCGAGAGAGCGAGGAGCGCGATCACGTTCGGGATCACCATGATGCCGTTGAAGAAGTCGGCCAGTTCCCAGACGAGACCGACCTTCAGGAAGCTGCCGGCCATGAGGAAGCAGAGCACCGTGACGCGGTAGCTCTGCACCCAGCGCATGCCGAATAGGTACTTCACGTTTTGTTCGGCGAAGAAGTACCAGCCAATGATCGTCGTGAAGGCGAAGAAGAGAAGGCAGATTGCGACGAAAGCGGGGCCGATAGAGCCGAGACCCATCGTGAAGGCGGTCTGCGTGAGCATGATGCCTGTTGAGCTGCCGTCAAGCGCGCCCGTGCAAAGGATGACGAAAGCAGTCATGTTGAGCACGATGAAGGTGTCGAAGAAGAGTCCCACGATCGCTGCGAGACCCTGCTGCGCCGGATGCTGAACTTTGGCGAGCGCGTGCGCGTGCGGGGTCGAGCCCATGCCGGCTTCATTCGAGAAGAGGCCGCGCGCGACGCCGTAGCGGATGGCTTCCTTGAGGCTTGCGCCGATAATGCCGCCCGTGGCGGCCGACGGATCAAAGGCGCCCACGAAGATCGACCTGAAGGCCGGGATGATCATGTCCCAATGACCGAAGATGATCGTCAGCGAGCCCACAATGTAGACGATGGCCATGATCGGCACCATCTTTTCGGCGAAGCTCGCGATGCGGCGGATGCCGCCGATGAAGATGAAGCCCGCAGCCATAAAGATGCCGATGCCCGTCACCCAGGCCGGAATGCCGAAGGCCGTGCAGAAGGCGTCGGCGATCGAATTCGACTGCACCATGTTGCCGATGAAGCCGAGCGCGATGATGATCGCCATCGCGAAGAACGCAGCGAGAGGCTTATTGTTGAGGCCGCGGCTGATGTAAAAGGCCGGGCCCCCCAGCACGTGGCCGTGCTGATCGCGAACGCGGAAGATCTGGGCGAGGATCGCTTCCGAGAAAATCGTTGCCATTCCGAAGAAGGCTGCGAGCCACATCCAGAAGATGGCGCCCGGGCCGCCCATCGCGAGCGCCGTCGCGACGCCGGCGAGGTTGCCGGTGCCGACCTGTGCAGAGATGGCCGTGGCAAGCGACTGCCAGGAAGACATGCCGTCCCTGCCGGCTGCGCTGCCGAAGAGAGAAAAGCCGCCGAAGACCTGCTTGAAGGCGGCTCCGAACTTGCGGACTTGAATGAATCGAAGCTTGATCGTCATGTAGATGCCCGTTCCGACGAGGAGCGGAATAAGACAGTAAATGCCCCACAGCAGTCCGTTGACGCTGGAGACGAAGGCAGTGGCGTCCATAAAAGCTCCAAAAAGGTGGTGGCGAAAAATAGGAAGGTTTGAGTTGTGCGTCGGAATCATGCGCGGCTTTTT
>CAZUXQ010000230.1:0-3238 GCA_964624425.1 uncultured Sutterella sp. | reverse complement strand
CGGCCTTCATGAGGAAGCCGCCTTCGAGGAGCGCCGGGAAGTATTTTTCCTGGAAAACCTGCCATGGGATGTTGGGGTCGGCGCCGTTTTCGAAGGGCCAGAGCCGCGAGCAGCCGTGCATCTTGAACTGCTTCGAGTATTTGACCCAGTTGCTGTCGAAGATCGTGTAGTGGCAGTGGCCCTTTTGGTATTCGTCCGCATGGAGAATGTTTTCGTACGTGCCCGACTCGTTGATGAAGCGGCGGCCGTCCTTATTGACCTTGAGCCACGGCTGCGAAGCCATCCAGAACATGCCGACGTCGCCCTTCTTGGCTGTTTCGGCGCCGTTGGGCTGATCCGGACGAAGCGCGCAACGGTCGAACTTGAGGGCCGTGTGGATTTCGTCCATCTTTGCGCCTACCCAAAGGCAGGCGCGTATGCCGTCGCCGCGAGCGCCCGGCACCGACCGGTTGCGCCCGATCGCGCGAAGCGTATGAGGCTGCAGCGCTTCGAGCATCTTGTAGTTCAAGGAATAGCCGCCCGTCGCGACCACTACGCCTTTCTTTGCGTTGTAGCGAACGTACTTGCCGTCGCCGTTCTGCGCGATGCAGCCCGTGACGCGGCCGTTCTTCTTTTCAAGCTTCACCATCTTCATGTTGTAGTCGAAGCGTGCGCCTTTCTTGACGGCGTAGTCGTGAAGGACCTTGTTGCCGTCCAACGGCTTGCCGGTGCCGTCGTCCGAGGTGCGCCAGCGCGGCGAATGACCGGTCGGGAAATGACGGTAGCGCGATTCGTCCACCTTGTCGCCCGATTCATGCCAGAGTTCGACGCCGCGTTCGGCAAGGCGGTCGCCGTACCAGTCGATCGTTTCTCCCGAATTTTCGCACCAGATTTTGACAAGATCCTGCTGCAGGTGGCCTGCGGCATACTGCGTGGCGGCGGTGATGAAGTCGAACTTGTCGATCTTGGTGCCCCATTCCTTCTGATAGCGGCTGTCAAGCGCGGCAAGGTCGTCTCGGATGCCCGTGCCGGTGGAATAGCGGTCGATGCCGATTACCTTGGCGCCCTCTTCGGCGGCGGCGGCCACGGCGAACATGCCGCCCGTGCCGCAGCCCACGACGAGAATGTCGGCATTCACCGTGTCGACAATGTCTTTTTCGGCGATTTCGGGCGGCTGACCGAGCCAGTCGCCGTCGTCGGCCTCTTCGGTCTTAGCGACGACTTCGACGGGAATTTCACCCTTGGCCTGCGCGATGCACTTCGCCGCAGCCTGATGCACGGCCTTCGACGTGATCGAGGCGCCTGAAACGGCATCGATCTCGGCGGACTGTGCGGCTAGAAGGGACTTCCTGAGAGTTTCGGCTGCCGCCTGGCCAATCGACGGAGTTTCGTGCGAAACGTCGAGGACGACGTCCGTGATCTTGTTTTCGTCGAAAGTCATCGTGACGATCACATCGCCGCCGATGCCGGAAGCCTTGGACGAATAGGTGCCGGGCTTATAGATGCCGGCCGGGGCCGCATGAATTGCGGCGGCCGCAAGCGAAGCGCCGCCCGCGACGGTTGTGCGCAGGAAGGCGCGACGCGTGAAATTCGATTTCGTCATTTGCGTTCTCCTTATTGAAGGACGTCTTCCTCCGGCTGCGCCGCATGGATTCTGAAGGTTCCGCAACGGTGCTTTCGGAAAAAGCCTAGTGTTTCAATGAGACGAAGAAAAATGTAGATCTGGGTGTTGCCCGCAGGTCAATCTGAGGAGAAACCCGCGTTTTTCAAGCGAATAAGGCGCTCAATTACGCTGATTGGACTATTCGAGAGTAGGAAGAAATGCTGACGGACGCTTTGCAAGTCCTCGAATCCTATCGGCCGAAAGATCGATAAGATTTGGAAATTAGGCAGTACACTTGAAAAAGCCCGCTGCTTGAGTGCGGGCGCCGGCTTTCGATGCCCGAAAGATTCAAAGTTGCGGGCAACACTCAGCTTTTTCCCGACGCAATCCGAATGGCATCCGACAAATTCTCGCAAATCGGCAAGAAATACCGCATCGGCGACTTCGCGCGCTACCTAGGCGTGACGCCAGACTTTCTGAAGCATTACGAAGAAAACGGTCTTCTCGAAGTGCAGCATGCCTCGAGCGGCTACCGTTGGTACGACTTCAATCAGAGCCACAGGATTCTCGAGTACGCACGCTTGAGAAGCTACGGCGTGTCTGTAAAGGACATGAAGAGACTGCTGAGCGCAGACGACTACCTCGCGGTAAAGCTTCTCGACGAAAGGGCTGAAAGTCTCATGCAGGAAAAAGAGCGCATCGAAGCCGTTCTCGAAGAGCACAGGCGGCTCAAGACTTGGTGCGAGCGCCGCCGCTCCAAGCCCATTGACTGGGAGGTGCGCGACGTGGCGCGCACGTTCTTCCTGCCGCATTCAAGCGGGCGGGACTTTTACGAAGACGAGCGCATCTACGCGGATTTGAAGAACTGGGTGGCGCGCATGCCCGTCGTGAAGTCGGCGCTGCGCATTGCGCCCGCGAATGCTCGAAGACCGGCGGCGGGACGGCCGGAAGGCAGGACTAGCGCATCCTATTCGACCTACTGGGGTCTTATCGTGCGGGAATCGATTGCGAAGCGCCTCGGCATTCCGATCCATGAGGTGGCGATCGAAATGCCGCCTTCGAAAGCCTTTGTCTATCACTTCATCGGAATGGAGAAGTTTTTCGACATCGACCTCATCGCTCAGGGACGACACCCGATGTTCGAGCAGATGCGCAAGCTCGGGCTTCAGCCTGCCGGAGATTTCTATCTCGTCGTCGCAATGAGGCTCACGAACGGCGACGGAACAAGACGCGGCGGAAGCGGCCGCTTCATCGTACCGCTTGCTGAGGCGTCCTGAGTTTTGAAAGGTTCGGTCAGCTGTGCTTCATCGTGCAGCACTCTTCGGTCTTCTCGACCGCTTGGCCGTCGACGGCTTTGAGCGTGAGCGTGCCGTCGTCGTTGATCGTGAAGACGCGGTACGGCGTCTTGTCCGCATGCATCAGGATGAGATTCTTGCCTTCTTCCTTGAAGAAGCCCGTTTCCATGCCGGGATCCTTCTTCACGGAAATCACGAAGCACTTGTAGCTGTCGAGCGAAAGTTCCGCTTCGGAAACTTCTCCCTTCATCGAGAAAAGCTTTCCGGAGTAGTGCCCGACATAGGCGGGTTCGTCGGCGGCAAAGGCATCGGCCGAGAGGAAAGCCGCGGCCAGCGCGAACACCGACGAGCGGAAAATTTT
>CAZUXQ010000229.1:0-3270 GCA_964624425.1 uncultured Sutterella sp. | reverse complement strand
AAGGCGAGATCTTCGTCGGAACATTCAAAAAAGCTCTGGGCACGGCCTTCCATGGTCATCGAGACGCCGTTGCTGCGGCGTTCCGTTTCGCGCTCGAACACCTGATCCAGCAGGTTGCGCAGGAACTTTGCGCCGCCAAGCTCTTGGATCATTCGCGCGACATTCTCGTGAACGCGCGCTTGAACAATGGAGCGGAAAGCATCGTCCTTCTTGGGCCGCCCCGCATTGGGGCGTGCACCGCCCCAATTCGGATGACGACGGCGCTGAACCATAACCCGAGCATCTACGTTCGCAATCCTGGGATTAGCCGGGTCGATCGCGATGCGACGCTTGCGCTTGGGTGCGGCCTCCGTTTGAAGCGCTTCCTTGGAGGAAAATTCGCCGCTTTCGGACTGTTCTGCCATGCATGCCGTCTCATTGGCTAGTGTTTTGACATGATCCATTAGTGTAAACCTCTAGATCGAGAACCCGTATTCTACTCGTTAGATTCCGAATTGATCCGCTTTGCAAAGAAAATAGGCAAATGCCCGGAGGGAACGAAAAAGACCGGCATAAAGAGGAAGACTATAAACATGCCTGAAAGCGTCATGATGCCGACGGCGAAAAACCAAACGGCCATCATTACCCTGCCCCTTCCCGATTCCGCCGGGCATCCACGTCAAGACACCGCCGCCTGCACGCAGCGGACTGCCTTCAGACTCATTGCAACCGATGCCTCGGTCCGCGCCGCTCGAACGGTTCGGTCCTTCCCGGAGCTTTCAATGCCGCGGCCTCTTATCCGCCGCACCGCATCTGCACCTCGAGTTCCAGATCGGCGGCCTGCCTCCAGATTCCTTCAGATTACTGCCGTGCGCCCGGCGCCATGCCCTGCGCTCGGGACTTTCGCCTGCTGAAACGCACCCCATGCCGGGCACGTCAATAAAAGTTCGGCAATCGAATTGAATTATTCGGTTCCCGAACTAATTCGGCCCAATACCCGACACGCAGATGACTGCGCAGACCTGCAAGCGCTTGCGGCAAACTTGGATTTAATCAAGTGTTCCAGAGCTATTGCCTCTATGCGGGAAGACGAGCGGATCCGCTCGGATTAGAATGCAGTGACTTCGAATGCGGACCCTTATTGAAGCGCCGTCTCTTGTGCCGATTTTCCGCGGCATTCGCCGCCCTTCCGCATTCCACCGCAACCGCAAATGCTACTATTGGAGTTTTCAGGATGAGACCGATCGTTCAGTTTTCACCCGTCAAGCTGATTTTTGGTTCCGGCAAGCTTGAATGCCTCAAAACCGAAAAGCTTCCTGGGACGAAAGCTCTGCTTCTCACCTCCCGCGGCCAATCCATCATCAAGAATGGTTCCCTGAAGCGCGTCGAAGAAGCGCTTCAGCAACAGGAAACGCCTTACGTGCATCTGCCGTGCGTTGAACCGAATCCTTTGTCCACCACCGTCATGCGCGCAGCCAAAGTTGCCCGCGACGAAGGCTGCGACTTCATCGTCGCCTTGGGCGGCGGCTCCGTAATGGACGCGGCCAAAGCCGCCGCCATCATGGTGACGAACGACGGCGACATCTGGGACTATATGCAGTCGGGCCAGGGCGGCCGCAAAGCGATCAAGAATGATCCAATCCGCATCGTCGCCATTTCCACAACGGCCGGTACGGGGAGCGAAGTCGACGGCGGCGGCGTCATTTCGAATCTTGAAACAAAGGAAAAGATGGGGATCGGCGGCCACGTCAACCTCTTCCCGGCGCTCGCGATCGTCGACCCGGAACTGATGCTCACGGTGCCGCCGCAGCTCACGGCCTTTCAAGGATTCGATGCCCTTTTTCACGCAGTCGAAGGCTATGTGACCAAGCGCCCGACGTGGCTCTCCGACATGTGCGCGCTTGAAGCCGTGCGCCACATCGCCAAGGGTCTTGCCCGCGCTGTCAAAAACGGCATGGATCTCGAAGCGCGCGAACACGTCGCTTTCGCCAACACCCTTTCTGGCTACGTAATGACGATGACGCGCCTCACGAGCCAGCACTCGATGGAGCACGCCCTTTCGGCCTTTCATCCGTCGCTGCCGCACGGCGCGGGCCTCATCATGCTCTCGATGTCCTACTTCGGGCACATGATTCGCACGGGAGCGCGCTCCGAACGCTTCGTCGAACTCAGCCGCGCTCTTGGCGTTGCTGATGCGGTACACCCGGAAGACTTCTTGCGCGCGCTTCACGACCTTCAGATCGAATGCGGCGTTGCCGATCTTAAGATGAGCGACTGGCACATCACCCGCGACGAACTGCCGGCCTTGGCCTTCAACGCACGCAAAGCCGGGCCCGCGCTCTTTGAGCAGGATCCGGTCGCTCTCACGTTTGAAGATACGCTGCGCATCTATACCGCCGCTTATCGTTAATAGACAAACCGAAGATGCTTCTCAGCGCCGCGCTTTCACGTCGAGAACACGGCGCAATTTTTATCAGAGTCAGGAACCATTCCCCATTATTGAAATAAACAAATTCATTTATCGGGACGTGTAAACGCCACTTCGTTTTGAGTGCTCGAGACCGGGCGATTGCACAGTCCCAGGGGACTGAAAAGACCACAGAAAGACGGAATTCGAGAGCATTCCCAATGGCATTCCCCAATGCGTCGGATATTCGGATGACGCCCAAAAAGCCCGAAGAACAAAGCACTTCGAGAAGAGATTGATGCTTGGCCGCAACTGTCTGGCTTTCTATCGAGGATAAAGAAACGCTTCACAAGCAATAAAAATCAACTTCTTGCCTACCTCTTTTGACGAGTGGAAAGCGCTTGGGAAGCTTGTTATCTTTATTGAAATTAAACATTCACCAATACAACCATGGAAGATTTTTCCAGACGGGATCTTTATCTCCTTAAGGACCCGCTCGGAGACGGAGGGCCTGACGACAAGGTGGAGACGCGTCCCGTGCTTTTTTATGGCACTTGGAGCGTGATTCTTACAAGCAAACAGGCCGTCGAGGTACTCGAGACGCAGGAGCCTGAAGAAGTTCTGTCGGCCGATGAAGCGGAATTCCGCACGAAACAGTTCATGCTTGTGCGCGACCACATGGTTTATCGCTACGAACCCACTGAAGCACTCGGACAGCTTTTCTTTGAATGCTTCTCGCGCGAAGCATGTGTACGTACGCCTGTGCATTCTGCTGTCGCCCTCACCTCGTCCGAACGCCGTCAGCAGGTGTTGCGCCGCTTTGCCGCCTCGGGCATCAATGCGCTTGAAACCGTTGCGGAAACCAGAGGCTACTAAGTCGAATA
>CAZUXQ010000228.1:0-3312 GCA_964624425.1 uncultured Sutterella sp. | reverse complement strand
GAAGCGGGCGAACTTGCTGGGGCCCGCGAAGAAGTCTTCGGGCGTCTGCCAGAGTTCGGAAGGCGACAAGGGCGGCCGAATCGGATCGGCCTTGAGGAGCTTCTCCCGCTGAGCCATGTCCCTGAGGAAGGCATGAATGGCTGCTTCGCAGTCGCCGAGAAGAACTACCTTGGCCGATGCCGGCAGGTAGTCGGCAAGCGTCGCCGTTTCGTCGAAGAAGAGCGGCAGATAATATTCGATGCCCGGGCTCAGAATGCCTTTTTCGATGTCGCAGTAGACGATGCTCTTTTTCGGATCGCCTGTGAAGCGCGTTCGCCAGCGCTGGCGGAAGGCAAGAAGCGAATCTGCATCCACCGGGAATTCGTGCCCCGGCAGCAGTCGAATCGTCTCGACCTTTTCCATCGAGCGCTGCGTCTCGACGTCGAACCAGCGGATCGAATCGATTTCGTCGTCGAATAGGTCGAGTCGGAAGGGCTTCTCGGAACCCATAGGGAACACGTCGACGATGCTTCCTCGAACGGAAAATTCTCCGGCCGCAAGCACCTGCTTCACGTGCGCGTAGCCAGCGAGCGCCAGATTTTCCTTGAGCTTGTCGATCGCAATGCGTTCGCCCGCACTGAAGAAAAACGTATTGGCTCCGATGTAGGCGACGGGAGCCATGCGCTGCGCGGCCGTGACGGCCGATGCCAGCAAAATGTCCGCGCCGCCCGAAGGCATTGAGAGGCGGTAGAGAGCTTCCAGACGGCCGGAAACGAGTTCTTCCTGCGGCGAGAGCATATCGTAGGGAAGCGTTTCCCAGTCAGGGAAGGCGCGCGCGTCGAGCGCCGGTTCGTACCACCGGATTTCCTGCTCGAGTCTTGCTGCGTCAGCCGGATCCGCGCAGATCACCATCATGCGCTCTCCGCGCTTCTTTGCGTCGAGCGCGGCCTGTGCGAGCGCGGCCGCGTCCGATGCGCCTGAAGGCAGCATCAGCTTGAACTTTTCGCCCGGCTTGAATTTGGAGAGGTCTGCTTCGAAAAGAGGCGCGCAGGAAGTCATGGTGAGATCGCGGTTTGTGCGTGCGGCATGAAAAATGAAAAGGCGGAACGGGAACGCCGAAATCCGCCCGGCGCGGAGCGCAGAGCGGTTCTGCAGAAATCTGCGGCTGATATTTTGCCATCAAGCGGCAGGGCTGGAGCTCGATGAATGCAGTCGTCGGGAATTTCGGCTTTCTTGACGAAAAATGCGTATTTTGCGGCGATCAGCAGCAAAAGTGACTGCTTGTTGGGCGCAGGGATCAGAAAAAAGCGTCGCTTCTGCTTCAGGAGGCCGCCATGCTTCGGGAATTCGCGGCTGCGGCCGCATTCATCCGACGCTCGACATGGCGCTCAATCTTTATGCGGCCGCAGGAACGAGTCAGTGCGCAGAGCCGGCGGAAAGCGCTCCTGATCGGCATGAGCCTCGGGGATCTCAGGGCGCTCTTCATGTTTCCGGTCGATGAGAGGGAAGCGCAGCGGGCGCCTGATTGATTTCCAACTCAGAAGAAATGCCGCCCGCCGGACGAATCTGGCGGGTTTTGCGCTGCGCCGCTCTTGAGAAATCAGAACGTGTAGACGAACTGCGTGCCGAGAAGGTAGGCGTCGAGCTTGCGGAACTTGCCGAGTTCCTGACCGTACGCGTCGTAGAGGCTGCGTTCATGCACGCCATGGAGGTGGGCAAACGAGATGTCCCACTGGAAGTTGTCGGTCACCTTGAAGCTCGAACCGACGGCGAACCACCAGCGATCGGCGTCGGGAATAATTGCCGTACGGGTCAGTTTGTTGGCGATCGGCGAAGATTCGTAAGCGATGCCGCCGCGCAGCGTCCACCAGCTGGTGAGGCGGAGGTCGGCGCCGAGAGCGCCCAGGTAGGTGTCGCGCCAGTTGTTGTTGATGGTTTCGCCTACGCCATTGCCGCCTTCAATTTCGAGCTTATCGAACGAAGACCAATCGGTCCAACGGAACGAGGCGTAAAGGCTCAAGAGGTCGTTGACGTCCCAAGCAATTGAAGCCAAAGCCCAGGCAGGAGCCGTAACCGTAGCATATCCGTCAGTAGTGCCTAAGTAACTACTGAGTCCGCTAAGAATCGTGTTGAGGGCAGATCGCTCGAGCGAGGAGTTATCGTATGAACCAATCTTGACACGGTCAAGAGTCAAATCGCCTTCTGCATCATGGCGAATCTGGGAACGATAGGAAAGGCCTAAGCGCAAAGTTTCCAGCGGCGACCACATCAGCCCTACGTTGAAGCCCCAAGCCCAGCTGTCAGCTTTGATTTCGCTTCGAACTGTACTGTCTCTGAGGAAGTTGTTTGTTTGATTGGCAAGATAGGAGTCTTTTTTTAGATCTGCTTTGGCGTACTGAAGCGAGACGCCGGCACCGATGGAGAACTTCTCGTTTAGCTTCCATGCAAAATTCGGATTGAAGTCGTACGTAAGAATCGTGGCGGAAATGCCGTGATCAGCATGCTTCCAGTTGCTGTCGTATTCCGTACCCATGCCGAAGGGCACTGTCATGGCAAGTCCAAACCAAACGGAATCGTTGATCTGGTGCGTGATGTAGCCGAACGGAATGGCCTGCGGCTTGTAGCGGCCGTTGGCATCAGCACTGCTGTCGTTTGCATCAGCGTAGTCGAGGTTCAGGCCAATGCCGACGAAGCCCATCTGGATTTTGGTGCCCGGATGGAGAACCATCGCAGCCGGGTTGTAGTAGACGCCCGAGATTTCCGTGCCGTCCACGCCGACGCCGGCGTAAGCGCGGCCCATGGAGCCGGCGGATTGTTCAGTCAGCATGAAGCCCGCAGCAAAAGCCTGGGAAGCCATTGCAGAGGCGGCGACGGCAGCTGCCGCAGTCTTGAAATATGCAAAACGCACGATTATTACTCCTGAGATTTGAGAATTCTTTTTTTGAAAATCTGAGGAAAATCAGAGGCGGCGGGTGAAAAAAGCAATAAAGTTGAATTGTGAGGCATGCAGGAGTTCATTTGAAAGAGCTGAATTTTGGTAAAAACCCCAATGCTTTTGAGTCGTTCATGCGGACGGATGATGAATGCTGAAAGCTCGAATTTCTTCATATTTGCCTAAAAGACAAGGGATATGGGGAAAAGTCCTTCTGCGCATGGGATATCGGCCTACGGCAGGCCCCTTTTTCGAGCTAATCCGCAATTTTTGGCTTTTGAGTATTGGGCTGCGGCTGCAGGAGCCTGATTTTCTAAAGAAAAAGCCTCGACCGAAGCCGAGGCTTTCCCAAGAGAAATTCTCCCTTTGAGGATGATTCTCTGAGCGCTAGAGGCTAATCG
>CAZUXQ010000227.1:0-3331 GCA_964624425.1 uncultured Sutterella sp. | reverse complement strand
TCAAACATCCAGAAGTAGGCCCTCAGCCAGTGCGAGAAAAGAACGGGCTGTCCGGTTTGGAAATGCGTATAGCCGGGAAACATCACGTCCATTTCCGCCTCGGCTTTTTCAATGATCGTCTTCTGAAGCGCTCTCAGGGCGGCAATGATTTCGTCGACGGCGCTTCGGGCCCAGAGGCGGACGTCAAGCTGAGCCTGATCATTCCGGGAGCGCGCCGTATGCATCTTTGCGCCCGCGGCGCCTGCGATCTCCGTGACGCGGCGCTCGATGGCCATCTGTATGTCTTCGTCCGCCGTGCTGAAGACGAAGCGTCCTTCCTCCACCTCCTTCGCTGCGGCGTCAAGCGCATGAAGAACGGCTTCGGCGTCTTCCTTCGGGAGAATTCCCTGCGCCGCAAGCATCCGGACATGCGCTCTGGAGCCGATGATCGAAAAGGGAGTCACCCGCTTTTCAATCAGGATCGTTGCATTGAATTCCTGAACCAGTCGGTCCATAGGCAGGTCGAAGCGCCCGCCCCACATGGCGTCGGACATGGTGAAGCTCCGAAGAAGGTGAACGTTCGGAAATTCTACGCCGAAGAATCGGGGAAAGCCCGCAAGCCCGATCTCTTTTGCTGTGAAGACGCGGCGCAGCGGATGGGGACGTCTCCGTCTTCCTCTGTCGGCGCCGATTCGGCATCGGTTCCGTCAGCCAGGACGGGAAATGGCTGATGTTCTGCGGCAATTCGGGCGACGAGGGCGTCGTATGCCGCAGACCCGAGAAGCTCGAGCCCTTCGCAACGCGGCTTTGCCGTACGCCGCAAGGGCTTCTGCTGAAAGTTCTCATGCTCCTGGCGCAGCCGCCCCCAAAGGCGTCGGAGCCGAGCCGACGTGCGAGCAGGCGCGGGAGATCTGCAATCTGATCGTCGGCAAAAAATCTTCGGCGGCCGAATCTCGACTTTGCGCCGCGGACTCGCCGGGCAGGCAGGGCGCTGATCAAAAGGCAATATCAGGCTGAACGGTCCGCGCGGATAGGACTGAGCGTGCGTATTCTTGTCCAATCCCGGCAAAGACTGGAAGCATGAATTCGAAGGCCTTCGCGCCGAAGGCGGAATATGAGCCGATGAATCCAAATGAATTCGGCCGCTTTTCCATGAAGAAAAGCGGCCGATCGATTGCGGGCAATTCCTGCGGCGGCTATTTTTTAGCGCTCTGCTTCTTCGTCAGCACGGAGGCGCCGACGCCCGCTGCGATGATGATTGCAATGCCGATCATGGCGCTCGGCGCAAGCGGTTCGCCGAAGAAGAAGAAGCCGATGAAGGCGGCGAAGACGATTGCGGAGAATTGGAAGGCATTGTTCAAAAGCATGTTCCCGGCGCTCCAGGCTCTTGTCATGCAGAGCTGAGCGCCCGTTGCGGAGGCGCCGATGCCGAGCAGCGCCGGAATGTTGGCGAACGTGAGCGGAGTGAGCCCTGTCGTGAAGAGGGCGCCTGCAAAGCCCCAGACAGTGCCGAAAAGCGTGAAGTAGAAAACGATGCGCCAGTCGGGTTCCTTGAGATTCGCCAGCTGCTTCACCTGCAGGTAGGCGAGCGCCGAGAAGAAGCCCGCCGTGAGGCCGATCAGTGCCGGCGCTTCGTCGCCCGCGCGAATTTCAGGCTGCAGCACGAGAACGATTCCGAGGAAGCCTGCCGCGACGGCAAGCAGCATGCCTGCATGAATCGGCTTCTTCCTCCGCAGCGCGATGATGGTGAGGATCCCGGCCATGTAGAGCGGGCTCGTGTAGTTGAGCGTCATCGAGGTGCCCAGCGGCAGATAGGCAATGGCAAGGAACCAAATCGTGAGCGCAAAGGTTCCGAAGAAGCTTCGCTTGATGTGCGGCCAGAAAAACGGCGTGCGGAGTGTTTTGCCCTTGAATGCAGTCCAGGACGCAAGGAATGCGACGCCGAAAAGCGAACGGTAGAAAACCAGCTCGAACGTGCCGAAATCGTTGGCGCCCAGTTTGGTGAAGGCGGCCATCAGGGAGAAGAGAAACGATGCGGCGAGCATCCACAGGCTCTGCATGGAAGACCTCAGGCTATGGGACGGGAAGGTTCCCGCAAAAAAATCACCCCGCAAAGGCTGAAGGTGCTTCGCGGGGTGGAGAGTTTTTCCGAACTTCAAAAAGGAAGCGGATGATCAGGCTTCTTCCTTCTTCGGTTCGCGACGAAGCTTGATGTGCAGTTCGCGCAACTGTTTTTCGTCAACCGTCGACGGCGCGTGCGTGAGCAGGCACTGAGCGCGTTGAGTCTTCGGGAAGGCAATGACGTCGCGGATCGAGTCGGCGCCGCACATCATCGTGCAGATGCGGTCGAGGCCGAAGGCGATGCCGCCATGGGGAGGCGCGCCGAACTGCAGGGCATCGAGCAGAAAACCGAACTTCTGACGAGCTTCTTCCGGACCGATCTTGAGCGCGGCGAAGACCTTTTCCTGGACGTCTTCGCGGTGGATGCGGATCGAGCCGCCGCCGATTTCCCAGCCGTTCAGGACGCAGTCGTAGGCCTTGGCGTAGCAGTGTTCCGGATCCGTGAGGAGCTTGTCTTCGTCGCCGTCGACCGGGCAGGTGAACGGGTGGTGGCAGGCAACCCAGCGTTCGTCTTCTTCGGAGTATTCGAACATGGGGAAGTTGATGACCCAAAGCGGCTGCCAGCCTTCCGTGAAGAGGCCGCGGCTCCTGCCGAATTCGGAGTGGCCGATCTTAAGGCGCAGGGCGCCGAGACTGTCCCAAACGATCTTGGCCTTGTCGGCGCCGAAGAAGATCACGTCGCCGTTCTGGGCGCCGGTGCGCTCGAGAATCTGCGCGATTTCTTCGTCGGAGAGGTTCTTGACGATGGGCGACTGGAGGCCTTCGCGTCCGCGGGTGAGTTCATTGATCTTGATGTAGGCGAGGCCCTTGGCGCCGTAGATCTTGACGAATTCGGTGTAGCCGTCGATTTCGGAACGCGGCATGTTGGCGGCTCCCGGAACGCGGAGCGCAACGACTTTGCCGTTGTGAAGGGTCTTCACGCCGGAAAAGACCTTGAACTGAGAGTCGGCGACGATGTCGGTAACTTCCTTGAGTTCGAGGTGCACGCGAAGGTCGGGCTTGTCGGAGCCGTAGCGGTTCATGACTTCGTCGTAGCGCATGACGGGGAACGGATCCGCCAGGTCGACGTCGAGAACTTCCTTGAAGACAGTGCGCACGAGCTTTTCCATGATCGAGCGGATTTCGTCCATGCTGAGGAAGGACGTTTCAATATCGACCTGCGTGAATTCAGGCTGACGGTCGGCGCGAAGGTCTTCGTCGCGGAAGCACTTGACGATCTGGTAGTAGCGGT
>CAZUXQ010000226.1:0-3340 GCA_964624425.1 uncultured Sutterella sp. | reverse complement strand
GGGACGCCCTCAGGCGACGTCATGACCGCGATCAAGCCGAAGCTGCGCCCGATGGAAATCCCGGCCGTCATCAGCGGGATCGAGATCCGCAAGGAAGACTTCTTTCCGGCGCCCGTCGCCGCAGGGTTCGACAAGCCGGTGCGAATCGGCGTCAAAGGCTCTTTGGCCTTCACGCCCTATGCGAAGTGGCTCAAATTTACGGTTGAGGAAATTGAGCATGCCTTCAGCCGCAAGGTCGATATTTTGTGGCTCGACGACAATTCGCTTGCGTTGGGCGTGCAGAGCCGCCAGCTCGACTTCGTGCTCACGGACATCGACAAGTTCCTTCTCGCGCAGCGCGCGGAAGACATGGAAATCCTGACGAGCTTCCGTCCGCTTGAAGCCGACCGCGCTGAAGAAGCTCAGGCGGGCGTGATCTTTCTCAAGAAGGGGAAGCCCCTCGCCGAAGAGATGCGCCGCGCGGCGCGCGGTTCTCGGGCCTATGCGGGCGGCATGTCGATTCGCATGGGCAGGACGGCCGGCAAGGAGGACGAGAAGCGGACGGAAGAGCGTTCGGAGAAAGAAGCGCTCGAAGAGCGGTCCGACAAGATCGACAATAGGGACAATAGGGGCGGTTCGGAAAGCGGCAAGAGCAGTTCCGATTCGGAAGAATTTTTCGGCCGAGGCGGTCTTCCGGCCGGAAGCCGCGGGCTTGAAGCGACCGAGCGCGTGCCGATCGGGCTTCTGACGGGGAAGCTCATCGCGGCTTTGAATCCCGAATCGCTAGCGGGGTGGCTCGCGCCCGCAGCCTTCCTGCAGATGCAGGGCATGCAGGCGAGCAAGCTCGTGTCGTCCGTCACGTTTTACGGCAGCAGTCCCGAGTCTGTTCTGAACGCCGTTCTCAGCGATGCGGCCGACATCGGCTTCCTGCCGAGCTGCTACCTTGAAGCGTTCGAGAAAGAGGGGCGGGTGCATATCGCCGAAGATCTTTACGTCATCAACGGCGGGCGCCGCGACGCGCTGCGCTGCATCCACTCGACGACGACTTATCCGGGCTGGGTCTTTGCGGCAAGAGCGTCGCTCGATCCCGCGATCAAGAAGTCGATGAGCGCGCTCCTCTACGCGATGAGCAACAGCGACTACGGCGGCGAATGGACGCTGCCGGCACTCAACCGCTCGGTCTACGACATGTTCTACGAGCTGAAGATCGGGCCCTATGCGGACCTCGCATCGTGGAGCATGGAGCGCTTCATGCGCGAGCATGCCGAAATGCTCGCGCTCTTGCTTCTCGGAACCTTTCTCGTCATCTTCTATGTGGTGAGCTTGTCGGTGCTTGTCCGCAGAAAAACGGTCGAATTGCGGACCGCTCTCGAAGAGCGCGATCTCATCGAAGCGGAAGCCGCGCAGTCGCGCGCGCATATCGCGAACCTCGAGCGCACCGGCATTGTCGGTCAGATGTCGACCATCATCGCGCATGAGCTGAAGCAGCCTTTGTCGGCCATCATGAATTACGCCAACGGGCTGCACCGCAGAACGCAGAAAGGCCGCTTCGAACAGGAGAGCTACGCCTGGGCGCTTGAAGAGATCGTGAACGAGGCCGAACGCGCGAGCGAAATCGTCAACCGCGTGCGCGCCTACGCCAAGCACGACTATCCGCCGCGCAAGGTGACGGATTTGTCCAACGTAATTTCGAACGCCATCACTACGTTTCGCCGCTCGCGCCAGACGAACGCCGAAATCATCGTGCGCGTCAACCGTCATTCGATGGCTGAAGTCGACGCCTGGGAAATTGAGCTCGCAGTGCTCAACCTTCTGAAGAACGCGGCGGACGCCATTTCGGGCGTGCAGAATCCCCGCATCGAAGTCTCGCTCAATCCGATCGATCCGAAAACGTGGGCGCTTTCGGTAGCCGACAACGGCCCCTATATTTCCGACGAGCAGCTGGCGCTCTTCTTCAAGCCTCTTCAGACGTCGAAGGGCGCCAACGGCTTGGGGCTCGGGCTTTCGATCGTGGGCAACATCGCCGAGCGTCATGCCGGCCGCACGCTCGTCGAGCGCAACGGCGCGCGCGGCGTGAAGATCACGCTCACGCTGCCGAGGCTGGCGGAAGACGCCGAGGACGACAAGGACATCGCCAAGCTGATGCTCCCGCCGAAGCTTTCGGTTCTGAGCGGCGGCGAGTCGACGCGAAGCTGATCGGAGGCGGCCGTCGAGGACGGCATTTGAGATCCATCCGCGCATGGGCGCAGTCAATATTCGTCAAAAAAGAGGAAGCTTCAAGCCATGCTTGCCAACTTGCCATGCATCCGCCGCGTAGCGGCCGTTCACGACCTCTCGGGGGTAGGGCATACGTCGCTCATGACGGTCGTGCCTGTTCTGTCCACGATGGGCTTCGAAGTCTGTCCGCTCCCGACGGCGATTCTCTCGAACCATACGCAGTATCCGAGCTTCACGTTTCTCGACCTCACCGAAGAGATGCCGAAGATCATCAATGCGTGGAAGAAGCTCGACATCTCGTTCGATGCAATCTATACGGGCTACCTCGGCTCGTCCAAGCAGATCAAGGTCGTCTGCGGCTTCATCGACGACTTTCGAAAAAACGACGCGCTTGTCGTGGTGGATCCCGTTTTGGGCGACAACGGCCGGCTGTACAGCAAGATCACGCAGGAGATGGTGACGGAGATGCGCGTTCTTGCCGGCCGCGCAGACGTGCTGACGCCCAACATCACGGAAGTCTTCGCTCTCCTCGGAAAGCCTTTCCGCACGCAGCCGGCGGACGACGAACTTAAGGAAGCGATCGGCGCCTTGTCCGACATGGGGCCCGACACGGTCATCATCACAGGGGTGCCGGTCAAGGATCAGCCGAAGCTCACGGCCGTGCTTGCGCGCAGCCGATCGGACGGCCGGACCTGGAAGGTGGCGTGCCCGTACCTGCCTGCCCACTATCCCGGGACGGGCGACACCTTCACGAGCGTCGTCACGGGAAGCCTCCTTCAGGGCGACAGCCTTCCCATCGCGCTCGATCGGGCGGTTCAGTTTATTTTGCAGGGCATTCGAGCGACCTTCGGCTATCAGCGCGACAATCGGGAAGGCATTCTCTTGGAGCGCGTTCTGCAGAACCTCAAGCTGCCGATCCAGTCGGCTACCTATGAGCTTGTTTAGGCAAATCGAAAAGACGCGGCGAGAAAGCTCGGCGAAGCGGCGGCGCCCGAGAAGGCCGCCGAAATCGAAAAGTCCTACAGCGCAATCCTCGTGCGCGTTGAGCCGGGCGTCGATCCAATCACGATTTCGGACAGCGTACTTGATGAATTGGGGCTCAAAGCCAACGTCAACTTCGTCTTCGCTTCGAGCATGATGAGCG
>CAZUXQ010000225.1:0-3342 GCA_964624425.1 uncultured Sutterella sp. | reverse complement strand
TAAAAGAAAATCCCAGACGTCTTGAGACTGTCTGGGATCAGTGTCTGGCGGAAGGGGTGGGATTTGAACCCACGATACGGCATAACCGTATACCGGATTTCGAGTCCGGCGCATTCGACCACTCTGCCACCCTTCCATGTCAAGAGAAAGTAGATTTTACAATAGCTTTCAGGAAAACGCAAGAAAGCCGAAAAGCTTGGTCCTCCTTTGCTTAGACCTGTAGCGAAGCTCGGAAATTACCGAGCTTCGGGACGGAGCACTTCAACGCCGCCCATGTACTTGCGAAGCACTTCCGGGACGGTGACCGACCTGTCGGCGTTCTGATAGTTTTCAAGAACAGCGACAAGCGTACGACCAACAGCGAGACCGGAACCGTTGAGCGTATGCACGTAGCGTGAACGACCCGCTTCATCCTTGAAGCGGGCGCCCATGCGGCGAGCCTGAAAGTCTTCGCAGTTCGAGCACGAAGAGATTTCGCGATACGTATTCTGAGCCGGCAGCCAGACTTCGAGATCGAAGGTCTTGCAGGAACCGAAGCCGATATCGCCCGTGCAAAGCGCAACGACGCGATATGGAAGGCCGAGCTTCTGAAGGATGTCTTCGGCATCGTTCGTAAGTTCTTCGAGGTGTTCGTAGGAATCTTCCGGGCGAACGATGCGAACCATTTCGACCTTGTCGAACTGGTGTTGACGGATCATGCCGCGCGTATCGCGGCCGTAGGCGCCGGCTTCGGAACGGAAGCAAGGCGTATGAGCCGTCACCTTGATCGGAAGATCGGCAGACTTGAACATCATGCCGGCAACCTGATTCGTGAGAGTGACTTCTGCGGTTGGAACAAGATACAACGGCTCCTGATCGCCGTAGGCGCCGCCTTTCTTTGCGGCAAAGAGATCTTCTTCAAACTTCGGAAGCTGGCCCGTGCCCGTCATCGTGGAAGCTGTAACAATATAGGGCGTATAGCATTCCGTATAGCCGTGTTCGGTCGTATGCGTATCCAGCATGAACTGCGCAAGAGCACGATGCAGACGAGCAACCTGACCGCGCATGAAAGTGAAGCGCGAACCCGAAAGCTTGGCAGCCGTATCGAAGTCAAGACCGAGCGGTGCGCCGATGTCGACGTGATCCTTAATTTCAAAATCAAACTTGCGCGGCGTACCCCAGCGGCGGACTTCGACGTTTTCCGTTTCGTCCTTGCCGACCGGCGTCGTTTCATGCGGCAAGTTCGGAATGCGAAGGAGAAGGTCATTCAAAGCGAACCGAATTTCTTCCAGTTCCGCTTCGAGCTTCGACAGCTCTTCCGGAATTTCGGCGGCGAGCTTCATGAGATCGGAAGCTTCTTCGCCTAGCTTCTTCTTCATGCCGATTTCCTTCGAGAGGGAATTGCGGCGGGCCTGGAGTTCTTCGGTCTTGATCTGAACGCTCTTGCGGCGGCATTCAAGATCATTGAACTCAGCTTCAGGAAAGTCAAAATTGCGCGTCTTTAGACGAGCGGCCACTTCTGGCAACGACTTGCGCAACAGCGAAATGTCGAGCATCGATATTTCCTATGGATTGAAAGTTGAAAACTTTACCGAAGTTCGGAAGGCGGTTTGCGCTCTTCAATGCTTGCAAACCGCCGCTGAAATCTGTCCTCGGGCGTTCTTCGCGTCCGCCGACAGCGGGATTTTGCGGATCAACGCGAAAGGAGTTTATTTTGAAGGCTTTGAATGACTAGTGCAAATATTTCTTGACGAGGAACATCGCTCGCGCACATAAACGGCGTCGATCTTGGCCGCAGAAGACGAATTGATTCGTTCCTTGCAAAAAATCTCGATGTCGGTCTGCTAAAGTGCTCAGAGCTTCTGGCCGCGCTTTCTGCCCTTGCCCGCCGCAAGCGCCTCTTCATTGAGCTTGTGAAGTCCTTGGAGCTTTTCTTTGATGCGCATCTCGAGACCTCGGTCAGTAGGTTCATACCACTTGCGTCCTTCGAGTCCTTCTGGGAGATAGATTTCTCCCGCAGCAAAAGCACCTGGTTCATCATGCGCATAACGATAGCCCTCGTGATAGCCAAGATCCTTCATGAGCTTTGTCGGGGCATTTCTCAGATGCATGGGAACGGGACGGGAATCATCCCTCTTCACGAAGTCGCGCAACGCGTTGTAGGCATTGTAGACGGCGTTGCTCTTCGGCGCCGCAGCGAGATAAACCACAGCCTGCGCAATTGCGAGTTCGCCTTCTGGCGAACCGAGACGCTCGTAGATCTCGGCCGCTTCAAGCGCAATGGTTGTGGCTCGAGGGTCGGCGAGCGAAATGTCTTCCACAGCCATACGGACGACCCGGCGGGCGATGTAGCGCGGATCACAGCCGCCGTCGAGCATGCGGGCCATCCAGTAGAGCGCAGCATCCGGGTCGGAACCGCGAACGGATTTGTGGAGCGCGCTGATTTGATCGTAGAAACTGTCTCCGCCCTTGTCGAAGCGGCGCAGCGTCGCAGGCGTCGTCTTCCTGAGAAAGTTCGCGTCGATTTCTGATACATGACGCTCGCGAGCCATCGTGCAGCATACGTCGACTGCGTTGAGCAGACGGCGCGCGTCGCCGTCGGCAAGTCCAATGAGAATCTCTCGGGCTTCGCGCGTGAGCTTCAGATCGGAAAATTCACGCGTCAGCGCTCGGTCGAGAAGCTCCTCTGCTTCGTCCTTGCGGAGACTTTCAAGCTGATAAACGGTTGAACGCGAGAGAAGCGCGCTCACAACTTCGAAAGAAGGATTTTCCGTTGTGGCGCCGACAAAGATGAAGAGACCGGCTTCCACATGCGGCAGAAAGGCATCCTGCTGACTCTTGCTGAAACGGTGAACCTCGTCGACAAAGACAAGCGTAGGACGACCGGTCGCGCGCATTGTATGCTTGGCGGCGTCGACAGCATCTCGAATGTCCTTTACGCCGCCCAAGACGGCGGAGATCGCAACAAAAGGCAGGTCAAACGCATCAGCCATCAAGCGTGCAAGCGTCGTTTTGCCTACCCCGGGCGGTCCCCAAAGAATCATTGAATGCGGACGATGATTCTCGAAGGCAACGCGCAGCGGCGCCCCTGGTCCGATAAGATGCTTCTGTCCGACAACTTCGTCGAGCGTTTTGGGTCTCATGCGCTCGGGAAGGGGCTGAAGCACAAGCCTGCCGACCGAACTTCTGCTCGTTTCGGATTTGCCTTGAGGCGCATTGAGCGCGCCCGCGAAGAGATCGTTTTCGAACATTGGACTTAATTGATCGGACCGGAAAGGCAGGCGCAGGAGAAATCGATCGGCAGGGAGAGCGAAGACGAGGAAAGCCCCCTGCACAGAGAAGAGCAGGGGGCTGAAAGGGAAT
>CAZUXQ010000224.1:0-3349 GCA_964624425.1 uncultured Sutterella sp. | reverse complement strand
GTCCATCATCAGGGCGGCGGAAATGTCGATTGGAGGAACCATGCAACGACGAGAATTAGCCAAAGCTGCAATTTTTGGGACTGCCGGCTTATTCGGCTCCCATGCTGTAAGCGCCAAGCCGGGCCTCAAGTGGGATGAAGAAGCTGATGTAGTGGTTGTTGGTTTCGGCGGAGCAGGCGCATCCGCGGCCATTGAAGCTCACGATGGCGGCGCGAAGGTTGTCCTCCTTGAAAAAACGGCGGAAGGCGGAGGCAATACGTCTGTCTCCCACGGCGGCGTCATGATCCCGAAAAATCCGGACGATGCTTACGAGTACTTGATGGCGACTTTCGAATACGCGAAAAGTGCTGTCGACAAGGATCTCGTCCGAGTCTTCGTCAATGAAATCATGTCCCAGGGAGACTTTCTGACCGGCCTGGCCGAAGGGGCGAAGATTGGTCGTTATGGCGGCGCCGGCTTCCCAAGCCTTCCGCATGCCGACGTCATTGACAAATACACCTTCATGTACGCGGGTCGTTCCGCCGGTCCGGCACTCTTTGCCATCTATCGGCACGCGGTTCTTGATGTCAGAAAGATTCCCGTTTACTTCAACACGGCAGCAAAACGCCTCATTGTGGATAATGGACGCGTGGTCGGCGTTGAGGCCGAAGAGAAAGGCGTCGCCAAACGCTTCCATGGCAGGAAAGGAGTGATTCTTGCCTGCGGCGGCTTTGAATACGCGCCCGACCTTCTTCAAAACTATGTAAAAGGCGCGAACATCCGCGCACTCGGATGTCCGGCAAACACGGGCGACGGCATTCGCATGGCTCAGTCGGTCGGCGCCCAACTCTGGCACATGACTTGCAGTTCCTGCAAGCTGGGAACCGTGGTTCCCGGCAAGCAGGCCATGGCCGACTGCGCAAAAATTGCTTCCGGCATCTGGGTTGACCAAGAGGGCAAACGTTTCGTAGACGAGAACCGCATTGATGCTCACGCCAGTCTCTATGCTGTGGATGTTTTCGACCCAATCGCTCATCGATATCCGAGAATTCCCGCCTTCATGATTTTTGACGAAAAATCTCGGATGGCAGGCCCCGTGGCAGGCACAACGGGCGGGTGGCTGGCTCACAGAGAGAACTACAACTGGTCCAAAGACAACACCGTTGAGCTTGAGGCCGGCATCATCAAGAAAGCGGACACGATCGAAAAGCTCGCCGAAATAATCGGCATCAATCCCGAAGGTCTGAAAGCAACGGTCGCCAGATGGAACAATGACGTCAAAGCTGGTCAGGATGCGGAGTTCGGTCGTCCGATTCAGAACGCCGCCGGCCGCGTCGTCTCCGCTCCAATTGATCAGGGTCCTTTCTATTCCATCGAACTCTATCCCGCACTGCTCAACACCATGGGAGGTCCGCGCCGCGATGTCCAGGGACATATCCTGAACGGTCACGGCGAAGCCATTCCGGGCCTCTACGGAGCTGGAGAACTCGGCTCCATCTGGGGGCATATCTATCAAGGCGCATGCAACAACGCCGAGTGTGTTGTATTTGGTCGCATTGCCGGCCGTTCCGCAGCCAAGGGCGAGTAACGCACCCGCCGGCTTCTTCACTCTTCTGAATGGCGGAAATGCCGACATTTAGGGATCTTCTGGGCGGGCGGCGCTTCCCCGGACAACGTCTGCTCAGAAGATCCAATGCATTGCCGCAGCAGTGCCTTTCCCGTCTTTGTCAGCACGAAATTCTGAAAACCCTTGGCTTGTTGTTCTCGGCATTTTGCTCTTTTCCAGCTCAAACGCTGGGGATTGCAGCTCTGAACGCGGGCATGACCAAGAAATCAGCATTCAACGACAGTCTGCCAAGGCTGCGGCCGGCCTGGGAACGTACTGTGCTTGGGACCGCTTGACGAGCATTTGCATCAGATCGTCAGCACAAACGCTTGAACGGCATCCGAAGCAGAATCAAAAAAAGGAAGCCGCCCGATGAGCGGCGTTTCTTTCGGCCTTCTCAGGATCAACAGATTCATGACACCTGCCGGAAAGCTTTCGGACGGGATTCTATTTGCCGTTCTCTGAGGGAGCCTCCTGCAGCTATCCAAGAAATTGTCAGAAATTCTCTCTCAGGCGACGCAGCAAACGCGCGTCGCGCTTCGTGGGACGGCCTTTCTCGATCGCTGCGGAAGGCTCAGAGGCAATTCGACGCATTTCCCGCACGGCATCGCGGCGCGACTTGCTCTCGTCGGTTTCGCGATAAAGCCGCTGAGCTTCAGCTGCAGGACGGCGTTGGTTCGAGATGCCTTCGACATGCACGACGAAGGCTTCTTCGCCCCGATGAATCTCGAGACGGTCGCCGAGACGCACTTCGCGAGAAGGCTTCGCTCTCGAGCCGTTGATGAGCACGCGGCCAAGCTCCACCTCATCCTGCGCGATAGAGCGCGTTTTGAAGAATCGGGCCGCCCAGAGCCACTTGTCGATGCGAATGCTCTCCATGTCACTCTCACAATCCGACTGCCGAGCGTCTCTGCTCGGATATGAATATCCCCAGAAAGCGATCGTCTTCCTGGGGACATTTCATCGCAGCTCGCGCTGCTTCGGCTCTTGATTCGCTGCGCCTACTCAGCCTTCCTTCGGAGCTTCGGCGGCTTCCGGAGCAGCGGCGCGATCAACGAGTTCCATGTAGGCCATCGGAGCATTGTCGCCGACGCGGAAGCCCATCTTGAGAATGCGGGTGTAGCCGCCGTTGCGGGCGGCGAAGCGCGGGCCGATGTCATTGAAGAGCTTGACGACGACCTGACGGTCGCGCAGGCGGTTGAAGGCGAGTCGCCTGTTGGCGACCGTCGGAGTCTTGGCGAGCGTGATCAGCGGCTCGACGACGCGGCGAAGTTCCTTGGCCTTCGGAAGCGTAGTGCGGATGGCTTCGTGCGTGAGGAGCGAGCAAGCCATGTTTCGGAGCATGGCAAGACGGTGAGAGGTCGTGCGGTTGAGCTTACGAGCACCATGACGATGACGCATTTTTTATTCCTTGAAATCTGAAAGTCAATGAGCAATTGCTCAAAAGCGCAGCTTCCGCAAATCTTCTATCCGCGTCTCTGACGAGCGCGGCGGTCGGATAACTGCATAAGGGAAAGGATTTTATCTAGGCCGCCGCCGATATTCAACTCGATGTGCCGTTTTTTTTCATTTCAAGGCCTTTCCCGCATGTTGGCTGACAGACATGAAAAAGGGCGCCGAAGCACCCCTCTTTCTATTCAGGCCGAAAGCCTAGTGTTCACCGGATCCCTGCGTCGTGAGAGCGGGCGGCCAATTTTCAAGCTTGGAACCAAGCGTGAGGCCGTGAGCCGCGAGCACTTCCTTGATTTCATTCAAGGACTTGCG
>CAZUXQ010000223.1:1503-3376 GCA_964624425.1 uncultured Sutterella sp. | reverse complement strand
GCCGGGTGTATCGGAAGTGGTTCGGCGGGGAAGCCCGGAAGCGGCCGGAATAAGAATTTTGAAGCGAAGCGGCGCTCCCCCGGAGCGGAGCCGCCTCTGAAGCAGCAATCGCCGCCGGCGGCGTTCATCGAAACGTCGACCGGCGGATTTTCATGCAAAAGCATCGAGCTTGCTGCAAGCGAAGCAGGACTTTTGAGACATGTTTGGATTTCACTCCGACGTCATCGTCGAATATTGGCCGCTCTTCGTGAAGGGCGCCCTCATGACGGTCAAGATCACCGTGATCTGCGCCTGCCTGGGGATGATTCTCGGCACTTTCCTCGGCATGGGCCGCCTGGCGAGCGCGCGCTACGAGCCGATGAAGTCCATCCTGCACTACGGCGTGCGCTGGCCCGTAGCCGTGTACGTGAGCTTCTTCCGCGGCACCCCGCTTTTCGTGCAGATCTTCCTGATGCACTTCGCCGTGCTTCCGCTCTTCATTCACCCCGCGGACGGCCTCCTCATTGCGGGCGCGGCCGCGCGCGACATCCGAGCCAACTACGGCGCCATGCTCGCCGGCATCTGCGCGATCACGCTCAATTCCGGCGCCTACATGTGCGAAATCTTCCGGGCCGGGATTCAGTCGCTCGACAAGGGACAGATGGAATCGGCCCGTTCGCTCGGCATGAGCTACTGGCAGGCCATGCGCCACATCATTCTGCCGCAGGCTTTCCGCCGCATGCTGCCGGCGCTCGGCAACAATGCGATCGCCATTCTGAAGGACTCGTCGCTCGTCTCCGCGATCGGCCTCGCAGAGCTCGCCTACGCCGCCCGCACGGTCGCCGGCGCGTCCGCCCGCTACTGGGAGCCCTACATCACGATTTCATGCGTTTACTGGATGATGACGCTTCTCTTGGCCTGCGCCATCCGCAAACTTGAACAGCACCTCGGCAAGGGCGACGAAGGAGTCTCGGCATGATTACCGAAAAAGATCTGCACAACGGCAGCATCGTTGAGATCGAACACCTGAAGAAGCGCTTCGGCGAGCACGCCGTTCTCGACGACATCAATCTCTCCGTGAAGCCCGGCGAAAAAGTCGTGGTGCTCGGACCTTCGGGTTCCGGCAAGAGCACGATGCTTCGCTGCATCAATGCGCTCGAAACGGTGACGGACGGCCGCATCTACGTCTGCGGCGCCGAAATCACCGACCCGCGCTGCAACCTCAACAAACTGCGCGAACGCCTCGGCATGGTGTTCCAGCGCTTCAACCTGTGGCCGCACAAAACAGTTCTCGAGAACCTGCTGCTCGCACAGCAGATCGTTCTGAAGCGCACCGAAGCAGAATCGAAAGAACGCGCGCTCGCGCTTTTGAAGCAGGTCGGCCTGAGCGAAAAGGCCGATGCTTACCCGGCCAGCCTGTCGGGCGGCCAGCAGCAGCGCGTCGCGATCGCGCGCGCGCTTGCGATGGAACCCAAGGTCATGCTCTTCGACGAGCCAACTTCTGCGCTTGACCCGGAACTCGTGGGCGAAGTGCTCGCTGTGATGAAGAATCTCGCCGAAAGCGGCATGACGATGATTGTCGTGACGCATGAAATCGGGTTTGCCAAGGAAGTAGCCGACCGCGTCGTGCTGATGGACGGCGGGCGCATCATCGAAGAAGGCCGCCCTCTCGACATGCTCGTCAATCCGAAGGAAGAACGCACGAAGGCCTTCCTCGCCCGCGTGCTCTGAACAACGCTTCCCGCCGCCTCCGGAAGGCCGCTCAAGACAGCTTGCGAGCGGTTCTTCGCCTTTTTTTTTCTAAAAAGCAGGCGCCGGCAAGCTGCGCGGTCCTCCAAAAACCGCCGGAAGAGTTGCGGCGTGACGCGCATTTCCCAACGTCAAGCCATCCCGC
>CAZUXQ010000223.1:0-1493 GCA_964624425.1 uncultured Sutterella sp. | reverse complement strand
TCTGAACAACGCTTCCCGCCGCCTCCGGAAGGCCGCTCAAGGCAACTTGCCGTCTTTCTTTTTCGAAAAAGCAGGCGCCGTCAAGCTGCGCGGTCCTCCAAAAACCGCCGTAAGATTTGCGGCATGACGCGCATTTACGAAGATCAAGCCATTCCGCTTCGCGTTCCGGCGGAACCCGATGCCGAAACGCGGATCGAAGCCGCCCAAAAGCGGCGAGGCGAGGCCCGCGAACGGGCTCGGAAGATGAACGCACGCATTGAAAATGCGGTTCGCGCGCATGCCGCGCCGAAGAGCGCTGATCTCAATGCCAACCCTCCCGGCCGCTTCGCGCAGATGCGGCGTCTGGCCTTTGCGCTGCCGCCTGAAGAGCGTTCCCGCACGAGCGTCTTTTATGCGCAGGCGTGCTTCATGGAGGATTTCGAGCTGGACGAAGCAGGCGCAGGCGGCAGGAACGACGACGCCTTCTGTTGCCCGACGCCCACCTACGCCGAGATGACGAACCTGCAGCTGCGCACGTATTTCCGCTGGCGCACGCGGATGCGCCGAGGCGAGCGTGCAAAGCCCCCTTCGCCCTCGTACGGCTTCGTCTACGCGTATGAACTCATTCACCTCATAGGCTTCAGAAAGGAACCTCGGAAGGCATTCAAGGAGCTCATCGCGCTGAAGCAGCTCCTCGAAAGCGCTCGGGAAGAGTTTTCCATCTTTCTCGGAAGCTGGATCCGCGACTTCGCCGTCTATTACGGCATGCCCCCTGAATCGATTCCTGAAGATTCGCTGCCGCCCCCGGAACCTGAAACGCCCGAACGCATCGTGATGGATGCTTCGCGCCCGGACGCCGAACGCGCAGCGGGCTTCAAGGCGCTTTCCGCGTCGCCGCTCGAAAAATTGAAGTCGCTCAACGCCGATCCGCCGCTTTTCGACGACGCTCTCGCCCGCATCATTCGCGCGTTGTCCGAGAAGCGCCTCCGGGATTCGTGCGGCGCCCGCTCCTTCTTGAGCGCGCTTCTCGGGCAGGTTCCGCCCCGCCTTTGGCGGCCGTTCGGATTCGCGCTCTTTTTCGAGCGCGAGCCGCATGAGGCCGTTCGCTATGAACTGCCGAACGGACGCGTCTACAGCTGCATTGCCGGGCGCTGGCAGACCGAGGCGCTCGACTTCGACCGGCGCAGGAATCAGCGCATCGCGCTCATTCTGAAACGCCTCGACCGCCTCCTCTCGCTTTCTCTTTTCGGCAAAGCCGGAAGAGTCGGCCGGGAAGAATTTGCAGAACCTTTGGAATCGATTCTGAAGAGCGCCGCAGCCGACGCACTCAAGGCGAAGCGCGAGCGCCTCAATCCGGCGGGAAGCATCGACTTCGAAAAGCTCGAAGGCATTCGAAGCGACGCGGCCGCGACGCAGGCGCGCCTCATCGCGGAGAGCGACGAAGAGCAACGGGAGGAAGAAGAACCTTTCGGAGCGCGGGGAATGCCTGCGGCTGATACCGCAGCGGCGTCCGA
>CAZUXQ010000222.1:0-3378 GCA_964624425.1 uncultured Sutterella sp. | reverse complement strand
TCAGTCACGGCGCCGAACTCGGCGGCACGCTCGGCTATCCGGCCCTGAGCCTCGCTCCAATTCCTGCGGGAAGCCGCGCCCGGCCGGCCGCATCAGGCGTCTTCGCCGTGCGCATTGCCGGACTCGGCCGCGCAGATCAGCTCGGTGTCGCGTCGCTCGGCGTGAAGCCCACGGTATCCTCCGGGAAGCGCTGGCTTCTGGAAGCGCACGTTTTCAAATGGAAGGGCGACGCTTACGGAAAGGTGATCAAGGTCACCTTCATCGACAAGATTCGAGACGAAAAGAAATTCAGCGGCATCGAAGAGCTTCGGGCCGCCATCGAAAACGACGCATATCGTGCGCGTCAAATCCTCGGCATGAGAAAGTCCGAGGAAAGCGTCTTCAGCGCTTGATGCACGACCAAGCCAAGACGACCGCCGCCGGCTGCTTTGCCGGCCCGGACGCCGCCTGAAGAGCCCGAGGGGGCCAGGAGACCGATATGGCAAAAGAAGCCAAGGAAGTCGCCCGAGAAGGGGCGAACAAGAAGTATCCGCTCAACCTGCCGGATACGCCCTTTCCGATGCGGGGAAACCTCCCGAAGCGCGAGCCCGAATGGATCCGCGAATGGGATGAAAAGCACATTTACGACCGCATTCTCGACGCGCGCCGCGATGCGAAGAAGTTCATTCTTCACGACGGCCCGCCCTATGCGAACGGTCAGATTCATGTCGGCCACGCGATCAACAAGGTTCTCAAGGACATGATCCTCAAGGAAAAGCTCCTTGAGGGCTACAACGCGCCCTACGTGCCGGGCTGGGACTGCCACGGCATGCCGATCGAAGTGCAGATCGAAAAGATGCACGGCAAGAATCTGCCCGTCGACAAGATGCAGAGCCTCGCCCGCGAATACGCCATGGAACAGTCGCTCCTGCAGCTCGCCGACTTCAAGCGCCTCGGCGTCCTCGGCCTCTGGGACAACCCCTACCGCACGCTGAGCTTCTCGACGGAAGCTCAGGAAATCCGCGCTCTGAAGACCATCGTGGAAAAGGGCTACGTCTACCGCGGCCTCAAGCCCGTCAACTGGTGCTTTGACTGCCGGAGCGCCTTGGCCGAAGCCGAAGTCGAATACAAGAACCGCAAGTCGATGACGATCGACGCGGCCTTCCGCCTCTTCGAAGAAGACAAGGCCCGCGCGGAAGAGATCTTCGGCGTCAAGCTCGACAAGGACTGCTACACGGTCATCTGGACGACGACCCCCTGGACGATTCCTTCCAACCAGGCGCTCAACATGAATCCCGAGCTCGCCTACGTCCTCGTCGACACGGGCGACAAGTACCTCATCCTCGCCAAGAACCTCGCCGAAGCCACGCTCGAGCGCTGCGGCATGAAAGGCGAAGCGAAGGCCTCGGCCATGGGAGCGGCCTTCGACCACGTTCGCTTCGAGCATCCGCTCTCGACGATGCACGAAGGCTACAAGCGCCTCTCGCCCGTCTTCCTCGCGGACTACGTCGATGCGGCGGCCGGCACCGGCATCGTGCATTCGGCTCCGGCCTACGGCGTGGACGACTTTGCATCGTGCAAGAAGAACGGCTTCGCGAACGAAGAAATCCTCGCCCCGGTGAAGGACGACGGAATCTTCGACGACTCGCCTCCGCTCTTCGGCGGCATGAGCATCTGGGCGGCCTGCCCGAAGATCTGCGACGCGCTGCGCCTTGCCGGCACGCTCTTCTCTCAGGGCGAAATCGTTCACAGCTACATGCACTGCTGGCGCCACAAGACGCCTCTCATCTACCGCGCAACCTCGCAGTGGTTCGTGCGCATGGATCATCCGGATGAAGACACGAAGAGCGTCCTCGGCCTCAAGGCCGAAGAAAAAAGTCTGCGCGAAGCAGCTTTGGACGGCGTCAAGGCGACGAAGTTCTTCCCGCAGTGGGGCATCAACCGCCTCTATTCGATGATCGAAAACCGTCCCGACTGGTGCATCTCGCGTCAGCGCAACTGGGGCGTGCCGCTGCCCTTCTTCATGCATAAGGCCACGGGCGAACTCCATCCTAGGACGCTCGAATTCATCGAAGAAGCCGCAAAGCTCGTCGAAAAGGGCGGCATCGAAGCCTGGGCGACCGTGAAGGTCGAAGACTTCCTGCCGGCCGACGAAGCCAAGGACTACGTGAAGTCCACGGACATTCTCGACGTGTGGTTCGATTCGGGCTCGACGCACTACACCGTGATGCGCGGCTCTCACAAGGACATTCTGCAGTACCCGGCCGACCTCTACCTCGAAGGCTCCGACCAGCACCGCGGCTGGTTCCATTCGTCGCTCCTGATCGGCACGATGCTCGACGGCCGTCCCCCATACGGCCAGCTTCTCACCCACGGCTTCTGCGTGGACGAAAAGGGCGAAAAAATGTCGAAGTCGAAGGGCAACATCGTCCGTCCGCAGGAAGTGAACGACAAGTTCGGCGCCGAAATTCTCCGCCTCTGGGTGGCCTCGACCGACTACTCGGGCGAACTCCGCATCGGCCCGACGATTCTGAAGCGCGTCGTCGAAAGCTATCGCCGCATCCGCAACACGCTGCGATTCCTTCTGGCGAACACGTCCGACTTCGACGCAAAGAAGGACATGGCGCCGCTTGCCGACATGCTCGAGCTTGACCGCTGGGCCGTCGCCTTCACGCAGAAGCTGCAGGAAGACATCCTAGCCGAATACAAGGAGTACCGCTTCCACAACGTCGTGAACATGCTGCAGACGTTCGCCTCGACCGACCTCGGCAGCTTCTATCTCGACATCCTCAAAGACCGCCTCTACACGACGGCCGCGACGGGCCATGCCCGCCGCTCCGCGCAGACGGCGCTCTGGTACGTAACGTCGACGCTTCTGCGCCTGATGGCCCCGATTCTTTCCTTCACGGCCGAAGAGGCCTTCAGGATCTTCAGTCCGAATGAATCGGAAACGATCTTTACGGAAGTCTTTGCGCCGCTGCCCGCAGTTGAAGGCGCCGAATCGCTTCTTGCAAAGTGGAAAAAAATCCGTGCGGTTCGCGCCGAGGTACAGAAGGCGATCGAAGACCTGCGCGCCAAAGGCGCCGTAGGCTCGTCGCTTCAGGCCGTAGGCGAAATATCCGCCGCCGGCGAAACATACGACATCCTCGCGAGCCTCGGCGACGAGCTGCGCTTCGTGATGATCATGTCGGACGTGACGCTTGCGAAGAGCAAAGACGGCGAAACGCACGTGCAGCTTCAGGCTGCGGCCGCGAAGAAGTGCGAACGATGCTGGCACTATGTCGAAGGCGTCGGCACTGCTGCCGAGCATCCGACAATCTGCCCGCGCTGCGTCTCGAATCTCTTCGGCGCCGCCTTCTCGCTCCTTGCAGACGCGGGCGGCTGGCAGCGGTGGTTCTT
>CAZUXQ010000221.1:0-3386 GCA_964624425.1 uncultured Sutterella sp. | reverse complement strand
GGCTGGGCGAGCGCTGCGGCGATCTTGGCCTTTTCAGCGTCGTCGATGGCTTCCGAGAAATTCGTCGTCATGCTGCTTCCTGTTTTTTCGAGACACGAGTCAAGACCGTGCAATTCGGTCGATTTTCTCCAGATAGATTGACTGATCGATGAATGATAGTGGTTCCCGCATAAAAAAGATGGGCCTGCAGGCCCATCTTTTGCCGGAGAGATTCGGTCGGCCGCGGCTTATTTGATCGCGACGGCCTTGAAGCCCGTGCCGTTCACCGTGCTCGTGAGCATGTCGTCCGTAACGAAGTCTTCGCATTCGACGACGGCTTCTTTCGTTTCGTGACTCACTGCAGCAGAGACGACGCCCGGCAGCGCGGCAAGCGCCTTCTGAACCTTGGCGGAGCAGTTCTGGCAGTGCATGCCTTCAATTTCAATGACTTTCTTCATGATTTCCTTCCCGTAAAGAGATTGATGATGAATGAAGCCTAAACCATGCAGCCTCATCAAAGTCAAGCTTTGCGCTTCGGGACTGGGAGGAATCGGCGGCCTCGAAAGTCGAGGCAGGCAAGAGAGACGGGAAGAGTTCAAGTCTGTGCTTTCCCGCGATGCCGTTTCCTTGCAGCAGTCCGTGCTGCAGACGGCCGCAACTTGCAGCCTTCAAGCCTTATTCGCTTTTCCTGCGTCGATAAAAGACGCATTGGTCTTTGCGCTGATGCGTCTTTGCGCCGCGCAGCGCCTTTTATTCTGAATGTGTTGAAAGGTCAAACTTCAAAAGCCGGAAGCACCTTGTCTCTGCGATTCCTCAGGGTGCTTCAGGCATCCGCACAAAAGGAACATCAAATGCTTAAGTCTAGCGCCAAAGCCTGCAATGCAGCCAAGAACATCCGCGCCAAGCGTGCGGTCAACAGTCGAACCGCTGCCGAAGGACTGATCCCGACCGACATCTGTCTCTGGAGCTGGAAGGTTCCGGAAGGCGCCGGTCTTGCGGATGCTGACGAAGGCCCGGCCGCTGGCGCTGAAAGCATCTTCGTGCCCGCAGATGCGGAATTTCTTGCGCAGCTCAACCGTTGGAGCAGCAGTCTCTTTGAGGCGACGGAAACGAAGTCTGCAGCCGAATTCCTCAACATCCTTGCGGGCAGCGGCGATAGTCGTCTCAGAGAAATCGCCGCCGGATGCGGCGCTCTTCCCGCGGAAGCGGCGGCTGGGCTCAGCGGCGATCCCAGCAGCCGCGTGCGTCGGAATCTGGCCGAAAACGGCGCGGCGCTCATCGGCATGGGCGCCGCAGATTGGATGAGAATTTGCAAAGGAGACCAGGAAATCTTAGAGAGTCTTCTCGACAATCTCGGCGTCGCGATCGAGGAAGCTGTCAGCGGCGGCTGTCCTGCTGTCGACTTCAACGCTCTCAAGCGTAAGGCGGGCGACTTCGCGAAGGCGCTTGAAGGCGAAGAATTCAAGGAGATCGTCATGGACATCAATGTCTTTTCTTCGCTCTGCGACTTCAAGGAAGCCGCGGAACATGCCGCGAGCATCGAAGAAAACGACGAGACGCCCCGCCGAAAACGCTGCATGCCTCGTCCGCGCCGCCGAGCGATCGAACATGTCCGGGATATGAACGACGTCACCAGAGACGGCTTCGTGTACGGGATCGGCTTCATGAATGCCGGCAAGCCGGTGATGGATCTGCCCGTTGCGATTCTCGACGTCAATGTCCACGACGACATCGTCCAGAACCTGCCCGCGACGAAGTCGAGCCTCGAGATTCTGAAGCGCTTTGCGCGTTCGCCGATTCGACGCGTACGCAAGGCCGTGGCGAGCCTGAACGGGATCGATCCCGAGCTTGTTCGAATTCTGAAGAACGACCCGGCCTTCTCGGTGCGGTGCGATTTGCTCGAGAACAGCGACGCGCTCGACGAACTCTCTGCCGACGACATCGTCGAACTCATCGACGGCGATCCGGCCTTCCTCGAAGAAGTCTTCAACTATTCGACGGGCAGCCGCATGACGCGCATTCTTGAGAAGGCCTACGAGGGTCTTGACGATCCTTTCGTGAAGGCGCGTCTTGCAAAGCTTCGCGATTAACCGCGCAATGACTGATTTCGCCTGAGGAAAAGCCGCCCGAACGATTGGTTCACGTTCGGGCGGCTTGATCCGCAACGGAGCGGACGGCTGTTTAGTCGTCTTCTGCTTCGTCGATCGGCGTCTTTTGGGCGAGGCGAATGCCGGCCTTTTCGCGCCAGGCAGCGATCCAGCCGTCGAGGATCACGGTGTCGTCCACGATTGCTTCAAGACGCCAGGCGCCGTCGGAGAGGCGCTTGAGTTCCTGATCTTTGGAAAAGGGCGTTTCCTGAAGGTTTTTTGCCGTCACGGAATTCGTGAATTCAAGCGTGAGGCGGATCTTGCGGCCGTTGCTGTAGTTGAAGTGACGTTCCGCGACGTAGCGGTCGAGATCGAAATCCTTCGGGCGAACGGCTTCGAGTTCCATCACTTCGGCCAGCTTGAGACGATGCAGCGCCAGATGGCGGAAGTCGTCGTAGCCGTCGAACTGACATACGAGGTAGAGGCGCTGTTCCTGCTGCACAAGCCCCAAGGGCGATACGACCGCTTCGCGGGTTTCGTCGATGTTGTTGACGTACTTGATGCGCAGCTTTTGGTCGCGGTAGAGCGCTTCGCTTACGGCGTCGAAGATGCGCTGCAGGATTTTTGCCGGGAGCATCGGAACGGCGCCCGACACGAAGGCGACCTTCTTGAGCCAGGCTTTCTTTTTGCGGTCCGCTCTTTCGTTGAGGCATGTGCCCGCCGCTTCGAAAAGTTCTGACATCGAGCGCGTGATGGGCCTTGGAAGCTGGTACTTGAGGTGCTCCTCGGCGAGGCGGATGAGAAGGCTTTCCTGGGGACGAAGCTTCACCGTGCTCAGTTCGGAATCGGGTACTCTGCGGATGTAGCCGTAAGGCTTGGAACGGGTGTCGCGCTCAACATAGAATTCGTCGACTTTGCAGATGTCCAGCAGAAGTCTCTGCAGGCGGCGCAGCTCGATGTCGAATCCGGCTTCGCGCAGGCTTTCTCTCAGTTCGTTCGTGTCGATCTTTCTGCTTCTGGGAATGCGCTTCAGAATCGCAAGGATCAGGAATGCTTCTCTGGCGGCGGATTCGACGTGCGGCATGGGCGTATCTCTAGAAGTTGCTGCATCAGGCAAGTTTACGCCGAGCGCAGAATCTTTGAAGAAATCAGAACGGCGTTGCGGTCGAGAACGCTTCTCTGCGGCCCGTAGCTGGATCGTCGAAGGCGAGTTCGGCTGCGTGCAGGCATAAAGTCGTCTCCGGCGTTTCCGCGAGAAGTCCTTCGGGACTGTAGTACGGGTCGCCGAGAATGGGCGCGCCGAGGCCGAGAAGGTGCGCG
>CAZUXQ010000220.1:0-3402 GCA_964624425.1 uncultured Sutterella sp. | reverse complement strand
AAAGGTAGGGAGTCCCCTTTTCGTAAGAACGAGCCGGAGAGTAAAGCTCACGCCGGTCGGAGAAGTGTTTCTGAAAGATGCCAGAAATCTTATGGCTGTCGTCGACCTCTCCAGGCGCAATATTGCCGAGACCCTGCAGGGCGATGGACTGACGCTGGCGATTGGCATCTGTTCCGGCGTTCTGTCATCCGGCATTTTCCGTTCGGTCCTCAGGTCTCTGCATGAACACCTGCCGAACATAAAGCTTGAGTGCAAGGAAAATCCTCCTGCCGCACTTCTTGTGGAGCTCCTGGAAGGAAAGATCGACTTGATGCTGAGCAACACGTATGGGCTCAGCCTGCCTGAAGAAGTGCTGTTCGTTCCTTTGCTGAAATGGCAGGGCATGCTTGTCGCCTCTAAAAAGTTCAAGCTTTCCCGCTCTGCCGACAAAGAACTCGACATCTCGCTTCTGAAGGAGCAGACTTTCGTGTTTTACGAACGCAACGATGAATATCCGCATGTAGTGGAGAACATGCTGAGCTTCGTGCCCAAAAATGTCATCAGGACGCCTTCCGCACGCATCTTGGCAGAACTCGTTACCGAAGGCTACGGCGTTGCCATCGTTCCTGAGGGCGACAAGACCTTTTTCGAAGGCTGCGCAAATATGTATTCGCTCGAAAATACTGCGGGCATTCCTTCTGCCATGCCGGTGTGCTTGGCATGGATGCGGTCTTGCAATTTGCTTGTCCTGCAGAGAATTTCCCTCCTCCTCATCAGCAATTTTTTTGGGGGCAACTGACCCTCAAGCGGAGCGAAAAGATGGGAGCCGCAGTCGAAGACGACGAAGAACTTCTCGCCGCCCTCGCGCAACCCTCATCGTCAGTTCGGAATCAGGCAACCAGGGTCAGGCTGGTTTCGTCGGAGCAAATCAGCAGAGACCCGCCGCGTGCGGGAAAGGGATTTTTCTTCAGGGCGCAGACGCAGGGAGAAGTCCTCGGCAAGCAGCGCCTCCGAATGCCCCTCGTCTTGCGACGCACTCCATCATCAGGGCAATCCTGCCCTGTCGGCCTCGTTGATCACAATGCCGCAGCATTGACGGCCGAACATAATTTTTTCTCCTTCAATCCGACGCTCTTGCCGTTTTCGGGCGTTTCGACAAGTACCCTGCCCTGTCGCGGAGACCCTTTTATTGCTGCCGCCCGCCTGCGCCGAAATTCAAGTTTTTGAAAGAAATTTCACATAGAGACTTGCGCAATCTCGAAAGTTTCGCGTAGCATCCGTTCTGATGTGGTTCGGATGGTTCTCTTGTTCCCAGAATGTAGCTTCGAACAAGTCGTCGCCGGGAGGCCGGGCGGTTCATGTCGTCGGACTTCTGAAAAGAAGAACAAGATTGGGAATCGAGCTTGGCAAGCAACGCTGGAAGGCCGCCGACCACAAAGCAACAAGCAACTGATCCCAAGGGATCAAAACGGAGGCGCCGATCGAAGAAGCGAAGCGTCCTTTTTTCGCTCCGCCGTCTGCCGCATCTGCGGCAAAGCCAACGAGATCCGGTCTGCCGGCTTTTTTTTCGATTGAGCAAGAGCGTTTTAAGCCTTATCCGCCTCTCCTCTCAGGCCGACCGTCAAACGGCATCTTCGGTCGTCTTCTTGACGGCCTTTGCTTCAGACTTCTTCCCTGCCGCTTCCTCCGCGCGTTGCTCTTCTTGAGCCTTGATCTCTGCCATGCGCGCCTTGCGCATCTTATAGAGCTCGATCGTGCTCCAATTGACGACGAAAAGCATCATGACGGCCGACATGCCCTGCATGGCAAAGCCCAGCAGGCAAAGGGCCGTCTTCTCGACGGGCATCCCGTAAAACGCGCGAAAGAATTCGCCTATTCCGCCGCTCGTCTGCCAACCGTGGCCGAGGAAGGCGAAAAGCGCGAGCGCGTAAAAGACGAAAGACGCGGCGAAAAGCAACCTTTGCGGCGGATAGCTGAAGCGCTTCCAGCGCGCGATCATGAGAACGACGATGGGGAGAAGCACGGGAAAAGCTGCGGCAAGCGTGCGGACGATGAATTGAAGCATGTAATTTGTCGAAAAGCGAGGCTGTCTTCTGAAACCCGCATCATGAAGAAGGAAATCGCCTCGAAAGCACGCCTTGTTCGGCGCGGATCCGAGGCGATCGCCGAGAGTCGTTCCTAGTCGAAGTTCTCAGCGAGAGATCCCTATTCCTTGACAACGGCGGGAGTCGGTTCGCGGAGCTTGCCCACGCAGTGGTAAACAACGAGGATCGCGAGGATGATGAGCGCTATGGCTACGATGAGCTGGAGTCCGCCGACCATGAAGACGAACGTTCCGGCCTGAATGGTCTTGAAAACGTTGAAGACCGACTGGATCAGAGCCGTCATCGTGACGACGAACATGATCGTCATCGGGGCGTAGAGCATCCAGCCCTTGCGGCCCGTGGCCTTCAGGAACACGGCCATGCCGGTGAGAACGAGAGCCGAGAGAAGCTGGTTCGCGGAACCAAAGAGCGGCCAGACGGACATGTAGCCGGCCAAGCAGAGCGCATAGCCGGCAAGAAGCGTGAGAACCGTCGAGAAAGCGGTGTTCATGAAGAGCTTCTGCACGGCCGACGGCGCTTCGCCCGGATGAGGCGTAAAGAGTTCCTGCAGAGACATGCGGCCGATGCGGACCACAGCGTCGACGGTCGTCAGGGCAAGCGCGGAAACGCACATCGTAAGAATGCAGACGGAGATGTCGGTCGGAATGCCGAAAATTTCCGTAAGGAAGCCCGCGACCGAGCTCGAGAAGAGCTGGAACGGCGTCCCCTTCGGAAGAGCGCCGTTCGAAGCAGCCGCGCACACCACAATGAGCGACACGACGCCCAAGACCACTTCAACGCACATGGAACCGTAGCCCACGAGGCGCATGTCCTTTTCGTTCGAGACCATCTTGGACGAAGTGCCCGAGCTCACGAGAGAGTGAAAGCCCGACACTGCGCCGCAGGCGATCGTGACGAAGAGAATCGGAAAGAGGTCGAGATTGTTGACCGTGAAGCCTGCAAAAGCCGGCATGTTGAGAGTCGGGTTCTTGACGAAGACGCCGAGAACGCCGCAAAGAATCATGCCGATCAAGAGAAACATCGAGAGATAGTCGCGCGGCTGCTTCAGAGCCCACATCGGAGTTACCGACGCGACGAAGAGGTACGCAAAGACGACCAGGCGCCACGTGTAGCTGTCGAGGTACACCGGAAAGGCAATGCCGATTGCGAGCATGACGACCATGAGGACGACGCCCACGACGAACTGCAGGCCCTGAGTCGGCTTCTTGTACTTCAGGAAGAATCCGAAAAGCACGGCCACGACCATGTAAAGAAGCGATGTGGAACCAGCTGCAGCGTTCGGCATGATTTCGGCGCCTTCCTTCGTGAAGCCGTTGAA
>CAZUXQ010000219.1:0-3437 GCA_964624425.1 uncultured Sutterella sp. | reverse complement strand
TGTTGAGGGTGATCGTGCGTTCCGGACAAAGAGCCCGCATCGAAATCGGCGGATGTTCGTCGTAATAGATTTCGCCGTAGGGATTGTCTTCGAGAATCCAGAAGTCGTATTCGCGGGCTTTTTCGGCGAGGAGCTTTCGGCGCTCGAGGTCGATCGTGCGGCCGGTCGGGTTCTGGAACGTGGGCATCACGTACGCAAAGCGCGCTCCGCGGCATTCTTCGCCCATGGCGGCCGGGTTGAGGCCGCGTTCGTCCGTCGGGAGCTCCTGAAAGACGGGCTTCGAAAGCATGAAGGCCTGAAGGGCGCCCATGTACGTAGGCGATTCGACGAGGATCTTGGAGCCTGGATCGGCGAGGAGGCGTGCAATCATGTCGAGGCCTTGCTGAGAGCCCGAGACGACAAGGATCTGATCGGGCGAAGTCGGAATGCCCTTTTCTGTTTCCCACTTGGCAAGCGCTTCGCGGAATTCGAGAATGCCTTCCGTGGCGGAATACTGAAGCGCCTGGCGGCCCTGATTGTCGAGAACCCAGCAGGCGGCTTCCTTTACTGCTTCAATGGGGAAGCCTTCCGGAGCGGGAAGACCGCCGCCGAAGCTGATGACGTCGGGACGCGCTGCAAGGGCAAGAACCTCCTGAATGGCGGTTGTGCCTTTGGGTTTGCCGATCTCGCTCCAGATCGGCTGAGGTGAGCAGGTATCCTTGCAGTTGCAGTTTGTCATGGTCGATGTCCTTATTCTTTGGAAAATTTTTCGCCGCGGCTTTTCAAAACAGGCTCGGCTTTGCGGCGGGCAGACGGCCGGCCGACTCTTGAAAAAGCGCGAAGCGCTCAGTTATTGTAGGAGCAGGATGAGAGGATGCGGCTTGCAATATCGACGATTTTGCAAAAGAAATTGCGGGAATTTCGACTTTATGCAGGGTCGAATAAGCGGTTTGTTTTATCATCGGCCGACGTCGGCGATTCGGCCCGCCGATGTCCGATTGCCGGATCGAGCAGGCGCGCAGGAGAAGGCGGAAAGGACTGCGGGATCCGCGACGATGAGCCTGCTCCGAAGCGGTCGAGCAAAAGCCTGCGGCGCCGTCGATGCGTTTGCGAGGCCTGCCGCATTGTTGGGATCCGGCGTGCAGGCCGCGATCAGCGCGTAGAGGAGGAAGGCCTGCCGCAGGAAGCGTCGGCGTCGCTTCCTGGCAGACTTGAGAAGAAGGACGGTCTTGGCGATCAGGCCTCAGCGGCCTTCGTTGCGCTTTTTCCGGCAGGATTCTTCGCCGGATCTCTGTCGCCGATCACCCAGGTCCCGGCCTTCTTTTCTTCGAGCGCCTTGAGGCGTTCCTTCTTGTCCTTGGACGTGCAGAAGCTTGCGACCGGGCAGCTTCCGCACTCGGGATTTCGCGCCTTGCAGCAGTAGCGCCCGAAAAGGAGCAGCCAGTGGTGCGCATTCTGCAGATAAGCTTCGGGGACGATCTTCAAAAGCTTTTCTTCAACGTCCGTCGGCGTCTTGCCTCTTGCGAAGCCCGTGCGGTTGCAGACGCGGAAGATGTGCGTGTCGACTGCGATCGTCGGCATCCCGAAGGCGACATTGAGCACGACGTTCGCCGTCTTGCGCCCGACGCCCGGCAGCGCCACGAGCGCCTTGAAGTCCTGCGGCACTTCGCCGCAGTGCTCTTCGAGCAGAATTCTCGAGGCTTCGACGATGTGCTTGGCTTTGGTCGGGAAGAGGTTGATCGTCTTGATGTACGGGATGATTCCTTCGACTCCGAGGTCGACGATCTGCCGCGGGGTGTTCGCAACGGGGAAAAGCTTCGCGGTCGCGAGGTTCACGCCCTTGTCGGTTGCCTGCGCCGACAGCATGACGGCTACAAGAAGCTCGTAGGGCGTCGTGAAATTGAGTTCGGATTTCGGGATCGGATAGGCTTTCGAAAGCGCGTCCATGAAAAGCGGTCGGTCCGCGGCTTTGATGAGAGGCATGATCGGCAGATTCTGTTTCGGAGTCAATTTTGCATTCCGCATCAGCGGCTGCGGCCGGCGCGCGCTTTCGCGAGAATGTCGGCCATGAAGTTCTTGCGCTTCTCGGCATCTCCGCCCGACTTCTTCTCGCCGCGCAGCGCTTCGAGGCGCGCGTTTTCTTCGGCCGCGAGCTTCACGCGGCGCGCCCAAGCTTCTTCATAAAGGCGTTTCGCGCGCTTGGCGTCCTCGTCCGTCCATTCGACGCCCGTTTCGACGAATTCGATGCAGTCCATCGGACAGGCGGGCGCGCAGAGCGCGCAGCCCGTGCAGCGCTCGGCGAGCACCGCATGAAGATGCTTCGGGGCGCCCGCAATCGCGTCCGTCGGGCAGGCCTTCGCGCACCAGGCGCAGCCGATGCATTCCTCGGGCCTGATGCGGGCGGCGGCAAAAGGCATTTCGCGGCCGTATTCGGGATCAAGCGGCACGACGGGAAGCCCCGCAGCGCGGGCGAGCTTTTCAATGCCGCGCGCGCCGCCGGGGGCGCAGCGGTTTATGGGTGCAAGGCCTTCGGCGATGGCTTGCGCATAAGCGGCGCAGCCGGCGAAGCCGCACTGGCGGCACTGAGTCTGCGGAAGAAGGTCGTCGATCGCTTGCGCGGCAAGCGCGGCGGAGGGCGGAGTCCTGCTCTGGGCTGAAGAAGAGGTCGTCATGCATCAAAAGGCTTCCGGCAGCCGTATCGCCGGAAGGCGCTTCAAGAAATCGTTTGCGGATGCCGAACTTGAGGTCGGCTTCCGTGCTTTACCAGAAATTCTCGACGACAAGTTGGCCGGGTCTGCCGAGTCGCGGCGAGACGATGCCTCGGGCTTTGAGGACGGCGCGGGTCGCCGTGATGAAGTCCGGATTGCCGCAGAGAAGAACGCGGGCGGAGTCGGGCGCAAGCCTGCGTTCGGTCTTTGCTTCGAGCTCGCCCGATGCAATGAGCGCCGGAATGCGGCCCATGAAGTCGCCCGCGCGGCTCGGATTCGTTTCGCGGGTAGTCGTCACGAGAATCTTGGGTTCGCGCCCTTCAGGCCAGCCCGAAAGAAGCGTGCGCGTAGCGGCGGCTTCTTCGTGCGTGCGCACGCTGTGCACGACGATGATGTCGCAGGCGCGCTCCCAGACCGCATCGTCGCGCAGAATTGATGCGAAGGGCGAGAGGCCCGAGCCCGTTGCGAGAAGCCAAAGCGTATCGCCGCCCGGAATGCGTTCGGGAAGGAGATTGCCTTCGGCGGCGTCGTCAAGGAGCGCTTCGTCGTTCGGTTCGAGCGCCGTCAGCCGCGGAGAGAGCGTTCCGCCCGGAACGCGCGTGACGATGAATTCCAGATAGGGCGCGCTTGGGGCGCTCGAGATCGAATAGGCCCGGAAAATAGGTTCGGCCGACATCTTTTCGCCTTGAGAAGCATCGGCGGCGCCGGCGAGTCCGAGCCGCGCGAATTGGCCGGCCTTGAAGGCGAAGC
>CAZUXQ010000218.1:0-3441 GCA_964624425.1 uncultured Sutterella sp. | reverse complement strand
GTTCGCCTTGACGCCCTTCCCTTCATGCGGGCCTTGACGCCCGTGATCCCCAAGCCGTCTTCGCAGCCGAGGTCCATTTCGTCAAAAGCGGCCTTCACCTTGCCGGCGGTCTTAACTTCCTTGAAGCCGAGCTCCGGCTCGTCCATGATGCTGTCGGCAAGATTTTCGATGTAGAGACGATCGTTGCGAATGGCTTCGCCCACGAGAGCCTTGAGCTGCTGCTTTTCCATTTTGCAATCTCCTTTTTCTCTTGGAATTGACCGGCGTGATGCGCGGAATGGGAAGTCGCGCGAAGGCGCGTGAAAAAAGGGAGCAGTCCCTGAAGACGGCTCCCTGCACGGTTTTTTTCTGTAATCGGATTCGGCTTCAGACCGGACCGCCCGCATGCATGATCCGCTTCAGGCTTGCGCCTCCCGCAGAAGATGTGCCGCATGTTGTGCGGACGGAGCGATGGGTACGAGCGACGGCGCCGCGGACGCAGGAAACGGCGCACGAAAGGGAGACGGCCGAAGCAGCGGCTTCGATCTTCGGCAGGCGGCGGATCGCATGGATGCGCGGCACGTTGGTCTCCCGGGAAATCAATTGTTCGGCAAATTTGAGAAAGCGAAAGCGCACGCATTCAGCGCCTTCCATGTTTTCACCATAGCATGCGTTTTCCTTCAAATTTTCGAAAAAGCGGAAAGAGTGAGCATTCTCAATCAAAAATCAATCGATGCAGGCGATAGTGCGTAGAAATCTTTGACGGGAGCTTTTTTCAGAGGACTTTTGCATTTCCCGCAGGGCTCTGAAGAAGACTCCGCGCACAAGCTCGATTGTACCCATTCATTGCTGGATCCATCCGCTGCATTCAGCGCCAAGGAATGCCGTCCTATCATCCGACTTGCGCAAGCGCCGTCAACACAGTCTCCCGAAAAAAAGCGTTCCATGACTTTTTCAGAGGAAAGCGCAGGAAAATGCCGATTTTTTTCAATTGCACAAAGTTCTTGCGTGCCTGCCTGCAGAAAAGAAAACTGCGGAAGCAGACTGCCTTCATCAGGATGCCTGCATCGGCTTCAGCGGATTTTTCCTGTCTCTCTGCAGGATGAACCGGATAGTCACTCATATCTTGATATGGAGCTTCCATGCTCCGACGCGCCGAATCATGAAGCTGCATGCAGACTGGGCGCTCCGATCTCGAGCGCGCGATCAACGCCCTTTTCCGATGCTCCCGTTCAGGCATCGGTCCTGCCCAAGGCGTACGCCGCCCGTGCTGAGCCGCAAGGTCGGCTTCTTCATTCTTGTATGATGGATTGCTCAAAACCAGATCGAATTTCGAATTCTTCCCTTTCTCAGGCCGCCGCCATGTTCACGCCCGAACGCTTCACGCTCTACAACGCCGATCATTCGCTCAAGCTCACCGTCGAGCCGCTTCCGAGGGAAGAAGCGCTTGCGCTCTTCCCGGGCACGTTCATCGTCGCCGATGCAATGCTGGCCAAAACCCTCGGCGTTTCAGCCGTTTCGGCCGACGAGATGAACGCGCGCGCGGCGGAATTCGCGGCGATGCCCGAAGAAAGCATTCTGCGCTTGTGGGTGAGCTCCGCCCCCACATCGGACGGTCGAACGGTTTTCGTTTCGCCGCTCGATTCCCTGCCCGACGTCGGCGATGCGCCGGACTGGGGCCTCAAAAGCGCGGGCTATCTTTTGGGCGACATTGAAGCGCTCTCTTCCTGGCTTCAGACGACCTATGAAGTCGAGTCGGCGGAAGACATCCGCCGGGCGCTGTCGAAATTTCTTTCTGAAGACCTCGCCAAGATGGACCGCGCCGTCGTTCTCATCGAAACGGAAACGGAAAACATCCTGATGTACTGGCCCATCCTCTGGGACAACCCGATCCTCGCGAGAAGAGCGTCGACTTCTGCCTACCCGGAAGTCTGCTATACGGATTCGGATTTCGACTTTTCCCTCAAGCGCGACATTTCCGACGCTTGAGGCGGCACTGACGCGCTCGCCGCGCCAAGCGTCGACAAAGCGCTTCGAAGCCGCCGAATTCAATCGCAGTGCCGGCCGCAGTCTTCGCAGCCGCCTCCTCAGCCCACACGATGAAGAAGTCCGGAGCCGTCTGCATCAGCAAAAAGGGCGAGCGCTGCATCGACGAAAATGATTGCGCTCGGCGCTCCGACGGACATAACCGTCGAACAGCTCCCGAGCCGGCTCCCCGCCGCGAAGGCCGTTCATTCTTTGCGAAATGATGCGGACGCCACAACTGCAGGCGCGCCGCAGAGGCGAAAGCGGGACTTTCTGCGTCTTCTGCGACTTCCGTGAGGAGAGTTCTGCCGCAGGAAACCTCGGGCAAGACCGGAGGGGTTGGCAGAAATTTTTCGTTTGCGCTAGAGTTTTCGAGGTCGCTCCCACAGGAAAATGCACCCCATGCCTCCTCGGTCTTCTTCCGACAAAACCGGTCTTCTCTGCGCTCTTTCCGCCTACGTCATCTGGGGGTTTCTGCCCCTCTACTGGGGGCTGATGTCGTCGGCAACGCCGGCAGAGATTCTCGCGCACCGCATCGTCTGGTCATCGGCGTTTCTTTTCTTTCTCCTGATCTTCAAAAAGAATCTCGCGCACACCTTCCGCACGTGGAAGGAACTCTTCGGAAAAGGACTCCGGGGCGGTGCGGGTCTTCTCCTTCTCTCGACCCTATTTTCCTCCGGCAACTGGCTCATCAACATCATGGGCGTGCACATAGGGCGGGTTGTGGAGCTCGGCATCGGCACTTTTCTCACGCCGCTCGCCACCATGGCGATCGGAATCGCATTCTTTTCCGAGAGAATTTCGAAAATCCGACTCTTCTCCATTCTTCTTGCGGCGATCGGCGCAGCCGTGCTGGCGGCGGGACTCGATCGCTTCCCCTGGATCGCGCTCTCCGTTTCGGGCACCTGGGCAACATACGGCGCGCTCAAGAAAAAGATTCCGATCCCTCCGTCGGAGAGCGTTTCGATTGAGCATGCCATCATGCTTCTCCCTGCGGCTGGATTTTTGCTTTTTGCCGACAGCGGCGCTTTCGCCGCGCACTTTGCGCATTCCTTCGGGAGCGGACTCTCGTGGGCGCTTCTCGGCACGGGCATAGTGACGGCAACGCCCATGATCCTCTTTTCACTTGCTGCGCAGAAGCTCCCCATGACCATTCTCGGCATCATCCAGTACCTCTGTCCGGTGATGACGCTTCTTCTCGGCGTATTCGTCTTTCACGAGGGAATCACAATGTCGGAGACTGCCGCGCTCGCTTTCATTCTTGCCGCAGTTGCGCTCTACATCGTCGGCGGACTGCGCGAAAAGGCCGCGTGAGCGAGGCTCCTGCAGGGTTCTGGAGAGTATCCTAATTTTTGCGGGCGGCTCAGCATGACTGCCGTACAAGGAAGCCCGCAGGAAGAACGAAAAGCAGTCATTTGCCGAACTCGACAAGCCGCT
>CAZUXQ010000217.1:0-3442 GCA_964624425.1 uncultured Sutterella sp. | reverse complement strand
ATTTCGCAGCAGTTGTCGTACCCCGTCGGCATGCCGTTCCAGCCGAAAGAAATGATCGAATGGTTCTTCACGATGACGCAGCCAACCTTGAGGCGCTTGGCGTAGCTGCGCTGTGCGGCGATGCGCGCGATTTCCATGTACATGGCGTTGTCTTTTTTGATGTCCATGATGCATTCGATCAGAGGAGATTTTCGGGCGCCCGTTCCGATCGGGCGGCGCACGGCAGATTCCTTTCGGCGGTCGGCCGCGAACGCTGCTTTTCATTATGACGCGCCGCATGCAATGCATGAAAGTCGATTGCGCGTCCTTTCGTCGATTTGGAAAAAAGCAAAGGCCCGACGCTGCAGCGTCGGGCCTTCTGCCGATTCGAGCGGCCTGTTTGAGACGGACCGCAGAAATTTCGCTTCGGACTACTTCACGCGGTTGCGGTATTCGCCCGTGCGCGTGTCGATTTCGATCTTGTCGCCCGTTTCGACGAAGGCCGGAACAGCGAGTTCGTAGCCCGTGGCAATTTTGGCGGGCTTCATCACCTTGCCGGAGGTGTCGCCCTTGACGGCCGGTTCCGTGTACGTGATTTCGCGAACGAGGATTGTCGGGAGCTCGATCGAAATGGCGCGGCCTTCGTAGAAGACGCATTCGGCGGGCATGCCGTCTTCGAGGTACTTGAGCGCTTCGGCCATGACGTCGGCGTCGACTTCGTACTGGTTGTACTCGCTGTCCATCCAGACATAGTGCGGATCGGCGAAGTAGGAGTATTCGACTTCCTTGCGCTCGAGGATGAGGTCTTCAAACTTGTCGTCGGCGCGGAAGACGGTTTCCGTCGTTGCGTTCGTCAAGAGGTTCTTCATCTTCATCTTGACGGTGGAGGCGCCGCGGCCGCCCTTCGAATATTCGGCCTTGACGACGACCATCGGATCCTTGCCTACCATGAACACATTGCCGGCGCGAAGTTCCTGTGCGGTTTTCATTTCAAAAAAGTCCTCAGTAAGAGAAGTGTGCTTGAGCTGGGTTCCCGGCACAGCCTCGCGATCTGTTGTTGCTGGAAGCACGTGCAAGGGAGAAGAAAAAGTCAATCGATGCATTTTAGCAAAAGAGACCAAATGCGGCGGGCCCGGTCTGCGGAAAATCCTTGCGGGTTCTGATTTTTCGATGTTTCTGGCCGAAAGCGCCTGCCGGGAAAATTTCGAAGGGAGGCGTCGTTTCCGCGCCGCGCTGAAGCGTGCGGCGCGGAACTGTTAAACTAGCGCCCGACAAAAAACGGCCGGCCGCCGCGGGCCGCCGCTTCGCTTTCTCGGCGGCGTGCCGGCTCTGGGCGCCGCGAATTTTCCCCAGCTTTATTTGAATTCAGTCCATGACCGATTCTCACGACCGCATACTGATTCTCGACTTCGGCAGCCAGGTCACCCAGCTTATCGCCCGCCGCGTGCGGGAAGCTCACGTCTACTGCGAAGTTCATCCCAATGATGTTTCGGCCGAATTCATCCGCGAATTCAATCCGAAGGGCATCATCCTCTCGGGCTCTCACATGAGCGCCTACGAGGAAAGCAACGACCAGGCGAGTCCCGCCGTTTTCGATGCCGGCGTCCCGGTTCTCGGCATCTGCTACGGCATGCAGACGATGGCTCAGCAACTGGGCGGCCGAGTTGAGGGCGGCGGCAAGCGCGAGTTCGGCTACGCCGAGGTGCGCGCGCACGGCCATGCCAAGCTCCTCGAAGGCATCGAAGACTTCAGAACCGAATCCGGCGAAGGCATGCTCAAGGTCTGGATGTCCCATGGCGACAAGGTGACCGAACTGCCCCCGGGCTTCAAGGTGATGTGCTCGACGCCGTCCTGCCCGATCGCAGGCATGGCCGATGAAGCTCGCGGCTTCTACGGCGTTCAGTTTCATCCGGAAGTCACGCACACGGTGCAGGGCCGCGCGCTTCTGAGCCGCTTCGTGCTCGAGATCTGCGGCTGCAGGCCCGACTGGATCATGGGCGGCTATGTTGAAGAAGCAGTCGAAAGGATCCGCAGCATGGTGGGCGGCGAAGAAGTCGTTCTCGGCCTCTCGGGCGGCGTGGACAGCTCGGTGGCCGCCGCTCTCATTCACCGTGCCGTCGGTCCGCGCCTCACCTGCGTCTTCGTCGACAACGGCCTCCTTCGCAAGAACGAACGCGAACAGGTTCGCGAAACGTTCGAAAAGAACATGGGCCTCAAGCTCATCGTCGTCGACGCCGTCGACCGCTTCATGACGGCTCTGGCCGGCGTCGCCGATCCGGAAGCCAAGCGCAAGATTATCGGCCGCGAATTCGTCGAAGTCTTCCAGGAGGAAGCCTCGAAGATTCAGAACGCCAAGTGGCTTGCGCAGGGCACGATCTATCCGGACGTCATCGAGTCGGCCGGCGCCAAGACGAAGAAGGCCAAGACGATCAAGAGCCACCACAATGTGGGCGGTCTGCCGGAAACGCTCCATCTGAAGCTGCTCGAACCGCTGCGAAGCCTCTTCAAGGACGAAGTCCGCGAACTCGGCATTGAACTCGGTCTGCCTGCCGAAATGGTTTACCGTCACCCATTCCCGGGTCCGGGCCTCGGCGTTCGCATTCTCGGCGAAGTAAAGCGCGAATACGCCGACCTGCTGCGCGAAGCCGACGCAATCTTCATTGAAGAACTCCGCAATGCCGGCCTCTACGACAAGGTGAGTCAGGCCTTTGCGGTTTTCCTCCCGGTGAAGTCCGTGGGCGTCATGGGAGACGGCCGCACCTACGACTGGGTCGTGAGCCTGCGCTCCGTCCAGACGACCGACTTCATGACGGCGCATTGGAGCCGTCTGCCGTATGAGCTCCTCGGCAAAGTTTCGAACCGCATCATCAATGAGGTTCGCGGCATCAATCGCGTCGTCTACGATGTGAGCGGCAAGCCGCCTGCCACGATCGAGTGGGAGTGAGCCTCCTGCCTGAACTGAAGGCAGTTAGGCCGAACAAAAGCCCCCGCAAGACCCTGCTCTTGCAGGGGGTTTCTTTTTGGCGCGTCCAGCAGCGCACGCGCGCTTGTGCGGCGAAAGCCCGCTGATCGCCCGCACAAGGGAGGATCCGGCGGTTCGGCAGAGTCGGGAAGGCGGCAGGCCGATGAAGGAAGCCGACGGCAAAGCGTCGGCCCGACGTACGGGAAGCTGATGCGAGGCGAGACGACTGGGAAAGCCGGCCGAATTCAGTCAGCCCGATGCTGAAGCGGAAAATCGCCGCGCAGATCAGACGGGCAGGACGTGAAGCGCATGCGTGATGCCCGGGGTGATCCTTGTCGATGCCGCAGCAGGGGAGGAGCGAATCCGAGCATGCGGGCAGAGAGCGTGCTTCTCTTCGCATCGGCGGCGGCGAAGCCGTCGAGCTTCCTGAGCCGGTCTCTGAGCTTGTCGTGGAGCGCGGAAAACTTCTCCATCAGCTCCTTTTCGTGCCTGCAGGCGTCT
>CAZUXQ010000216.1:0-3457 GCA_964624425.1 uncultured Sutterella sp. | reverse complement strand
AAGGCCCGTTCCCGACCGAGCTCAACGGCGAATGCGGCGAACTTCTTCGCCGCAAGGGCAATGAATTCGGCGCCGTGACGGGCCGTCCGCGCCGTTGCGGCTGGTTTGACGGCGCCGCGCTTCGCCGCGCCGTTCAGATCAACGGCATCACCGGCCTCGCCGTCATGAAGCTCGACGTGCTCGACGGCATGGAAACCGTCAAGCTCGGCGTCGGCTACAGGCATCACGGCAAGATCCTTTCCGTCATGCCCTCGGGGGCGGATGCGGTCGCTCAGTGCGAACCGATTTTCGAAGAATTCCCCGGCTGGAAGGAAAGCACGTACGGCGTGACCGAATGGGAAAAGCTTCCCGAATCGGCTCGTCAGTACCTCATGCGTCTTGCCGAAGTTGCCGGTGCGCCGATCGCGCTTGTTTCGACGGGGCCGGATCGCGAACAGACGATTCTGCGCATGAATCCCTTCGCCGATTAAAATGACGGCAGGCACGTCGAGCGCATCCTAAATTGAAAGAAGCGATGGGCGGCAGCTTTCGAACTGTCGCCCGTTTATTTTCATGCGCCGGAGAGTCGAGAGCGAAAGCTCCTTCGTTTCTTTCGCTTCCATCCCTCCAGGTTTCCCCTATTCTCTACAGCACGATTGATTTCTCGTCATGTCCGACATTACCTATTCTTGGGACGACTACATCGATCTCAGCGAACGCCTTGTCTGCAAGGTTGCCAAGAGCGGCTGGGCGTTCGACTCGCTTCTCTGCCTTTCGCGCGGCGGCATGCGCCCGGGCGATTTCTTCAGCCGCGTCTACAACATGCCTCTCGCCATCCTCGCGACGAGCTCCTACCGCGAAGCCAAGGGCACCGTTCAGAGCGAACTGGACATCGCCGACTGCATCACGGGCGTGTCGGATCTGAAGGGCAGGGTTCTTCTTGTCGACGACATGGTCGACTCAGGCAAGACGATCCGCGAAGTCATTTCTTGTCTCAAGAAGCGCTACCAGGCCATCGAAGAGATTCGCGTTGCCGTTCTCTGGTACAAGGCCCGCTCGGTTCTGAAGCCCGATTGGTATGTCGAGTACCTTGAAGACAATCCCTGGATCCACCAGCCCTTCGAGTGCTACGATTCCCTCGGCGCAGACAATCTCATCAAGCGCGTCGTTGCCAAACATCCCGAAGAAGCTTGATCGGCATCGGCAGGTCTTGCCCGAAAACCGCACTCAAAGGAGCGCGGTTCTGCGCTTCAAGCGCTGCTTTTGATGTAGAAAGCCTTTGCTTCAAATCGCAATTTTGCTGTCTTTCGGAGAGGCCGGCGCACCTCCACTGCGTTTGACGGCGCATCAGCGCTGACGCTTGGAAGCCGTCGATTCCGCAAGACTTTTTCCTTTCGGAGACCGAAAGTGCCTTCAGCTCTCAGTGAACCTGACAAATTGGCCGCAGCCATCGAGCACATGCCGGACATTGCCAATGAGCTTGGGATGGCAGCCGATGAACCGGTGATTTTCGAGGAGCTCATGCATGAGCTCCTCGAATACATGACCTGGGGAAACCTGCTTCTGCAGGTCTGCATCATCGCTGCGGCGCTCTTCATCGGCCGGATTGCATCCAGGCGGCTTTACGCTTGGGCGATCAAGACGTTCTACGGCGGCAAAGTGCCCAGCAACGACGAAGTCGAAAATGCGAACAAGCTTTCCGAGCAGTTCTTTCGCCTGAAAAACTTCTTCGTGGCGGCTGTACGAAACGTGTCGATTTCGCTCTTCTCGTGGATCATGCTCATGATCGGCAGCTGCGTGCTCGTGAAGTGGTTCGGCTACAGCTCGACTTCCATGATCCTCATGCGCCTGGCCGTGCACGTTCTCTTCGCCTTCGCGGTGCTGTCCCTCATTACGGCCTTCATCAATGAATGCTTGAGCCGCAACGCGGTGTCGCAGACTGCCCGCCGCTTCATCTCCGGCTGCTTCTGGACTTTGGTGATCCTGCACTTCTTCGGCTTCTTGGGCGACATCGTCGAAGCCATGGAAAGCACGAAGCTGCCCTTTGGCGGAGAGAATCTCACGCTCTGGCGCGCCTTCGTTGCGATCATCAACGTCATCGCTACGCTTGCCGTTGCCAACTGGCTTACGAAGATCACCGACGGCTTGGTTGACCGATTGCAGCTCTCATCCAATCTCAAGATCGCACTTGCCCGCGTCATTCGAATTGTTCTGATCATTGCTGCGGTAATTGTCGCGCTCTCGGCAGTGGGCTTGGATCTGACGGTTCTCTCGGTCTTCTCCGGCGCCTTGGGCGTCGGCTTGGGTTTCGGCCTGCAGAAGATTGCGTCCAACTATGTGTCGGGGTTCATTATTCTTCTCGACCGCGCCATCAAGATCGGCGACCTCGTGGAAGTCGCGAACTTCCGCGGCCGCGTGACCGACATCAGCACGCGCTTCACGGTCGTCCGCAACAACGACGGCGTGGAATGCTTGGTGCCGAACGAAAACTTCGTGACCGGCACGGTGAAGAACTTTTCCTACACGGAAGAAGCTGCCGTCCAGTACATCGATATTTCCGTTGCCTACGGCGCCAATGTGAAGCGCGCTCTTGAAATCATGCTTGAAGAAGGCATGCGCGAGCGTCCCCGCATCGTGAAGAATCGCCGCGGCTGGTCCTACGTCGACAGCTTCGGCAGCTACGGCATCAACCTCAAGCTCGGCTACTGGTGCACCGACCCGGTCAACGGGACGGCGAGCTTGAAGACTGCCATTTCCATGGCGATCTATGAGCGCTTTCAGCAGGAAGGCATCGAAATTTCGTACAAGGAAAAATAAGGTATACGTGTTGGGAAAATCTGCCGGGATGCCGTCCTGCAGTCAGGGCTGACGCATGAGAATCTCTGAGGATCCGCCGAATGTCTAGCCGGCCTTCTGAGATTCTTCCTGCTTTTCCCGCATGACATTCGCAATGCCTGAGCATGCCGCGAAGCAGCGTCTCCAAGGCCGTCGTCGTCCGCGATCCGGCGCCCGAGGCGCCGACGCGCAGAAGAAATGGGAGGGGCTCGGCCGACGGCTGCATCGTGCAGGCCGCGGCGCGAAGCCTGGACGAGGCTTTTCCGGAGGCGTTGTCCGCAATGATCGCCTATTTGGCCGTCTGACGGCTTCTGAGCTTGGAAATGGGCGCGTCTTCTGGATGCCGAACGAAGATGATCGGCCCGAGAAAATTGAGGACGTCTCTCAGGCCGGCTTGGATGATTGATCTTCCTGGCTGTCTTCAGCTTGCCGTGATGTGCGGAGTGCGCTTTGCAGGCGCTGCTCGGGAGCGCTGCAATGTCAGCAGCCGACGGCTGAGGAATCCGCGATGCCGAGACGTCCGCTCAAGCAGCATCGGCGGATTGACTGCCGTCGTCGCGGCAGGGGCGCCGCCGTGTCCTCCCTGCGCTTGGGGAACGGGCGCTTCCAAAAACGCGATGCAGCGAACTGCTTCCCCCCGCCG
>CAZUXQ010000215.1:0-3469 GCA_964624425.1 uncultured Sutterella sp. | reverse complement strand
CGAAGATCGGCCGCGCCTACGCCTGCAACCCGCGCGAACTCGACGACTGGTACGACGCGGTCACCGCGGGCAAGCTCGCCACGAACCGCGGCTGCTGGCTCAATGACGACGACGAATTGCGCCGCTGCATCATCATGCAGATCATGTGCAACTTCGAACTGAAAAAGAAGGACGTGGAAGAGCGCTTCAATCTGAAGTTCGACGAAGTCTTCGCCTACGAACTCTCGAAGATGAAGCCCTACGTGAAGCACGAACTCGTCGAGCTCCATCCGGACCGCCTCGTCGTGAGCCCGAAGGGCAAGATCTTCGTGCGCGCAGTCGCCATGCAGTTCGACCGCTACCTGCGCGAATCCGACCGCGCGGGCGGCTACTCGCGCATCGCATGAGCGCCGGTTCCTTCCCGGAGGAAAGCCTCGAGTTCTTTCGGGTTCGGAGCTTTCGACCTTTTCGAGGCCGCGAAAATCCGAACAAATAGTTCGATACCGAACATTGCAAATCTCCGGCATCCTGCCGGAGAGCTTTTTTTCGGCGTACTCGGCATGGGCGCCGGCCAGCAACGGCAGCCTCGCGGACGCCGCTTCAAGCGGGGCAGCGGAGCAAAGCCTGCCGCGGGAGGCCGAGGACGAAGTCCGGACAAGTTCAGAAATGATCTGTGGGCATTCGTGCGGGAATGGGTCGGCCGCTTCCGGAACTCCTTGATGAAGAAGCTTGCAGAACAGACGGACGAGCGGCTGAAGCGCCGCATCCGCCAAATCTGCCGAAGGCGGAAGAGGACGCGGACGAAATATGCCGCGCTGAGGAAGCTCGGCGCTGCGGAGGGAAAAGCATGGAAACGGGCAAATGCGCGCAAGTCCTGCCGGCGCATGGCGGTCAGCCGGGTTCTTGCGGCAGCCCTGAAGAACGGCCGGCCCCGAGCGTTGGGATGGACGCTCCTGCTGCGGATCCTCACGGCGGACGGCGCGGAAGGAGCTGGGGCATGAACTCCTTCCCCATCCGATCTGCCCGGGTTCTCTTGAAAAAGCCTTCCGAACGGCAAAATCGGCGCGAAAAAAAAACGCAGGAGCGAACGAGAAAACCCTATTTCAAAGCCTTTTTCGCACGCGCTCAAAGATTCGCGCGACTAAAATGATTTTTTCGTGCGCTGCGCCTGTGCCGCCGTCGACGGGTCTGTCGGCGGCGCATATTCAAGACTCCTGCATTCGCGCCGGAAGACGCTTCTGGACGCGAAGAAGCCGGCAAGACTCATCGCGCCGGAGACGAAGCGCCGCAGAATTCTCACCCCTACCCTCAGACAACGAACAATGAAAGCCGCAGACATTCGACAGACTTTTCTGAAGTTCTACGAAAGCAAAGGTCATTCGATCGTGCACTCCAGCCCGGTCGTGCCTGCCAACGATCCGACGCTTCTCTTCACGAACGCCGGCATGAATCAGTTCAAGGACGTGTTCCTCGGATTCGACAAGCGCGCCTATTCGCGCGCGACGACGTCGCAGAAGTGCATCCGCGCCGGCGGCAAGCACAACGACCTCGACAACGTCGGCTACACGGCTCGCCACCACACGTTCTTCGAAATGCTCGGCAACTTCTCCTTCGGCGACTACTTCAAGCAAGACGCGATCAAGTTCGCCTGGGAGCTTCTCACGAAGCACTTTCATCTGCCGGCCGAAAGGCTTTGGGTTACGGTCTACGCCGAAGACGACGAAGCTTTCGGCATTTGGAACAAGGAAGTCGGCGTTCCCGCCGACCGCATCGTGCGCATCGGCGACAACAAGGGCGCCCGCTACATGTCCGACAACTTCTGGATGATGGGCGACACCGGCCCCTGCGGTCCATGCTCGGAAATCTTCTACGATCACGGCCCCGACGTTCAGGGCGGTCCTCCGGGGAGTCCCGACGAAGACGGCGACCGCTACATCGAGATCTGGAACCTCGTGTTCATGCAGTTCTACCGCGACGAAAAGGGCGAAATGCACAAGCTGCCGCATCCCTCAATCGACACGGGCATGGGGCTTGAGCGCATCGCCGCCGTCCTTCAGGGCGTGCACAGCAACTACGAAATCGACCTCTTTCAGAACCTTCTCGCCGCGGCGAAGGCTGCCGTCGAAAGCGTTTCGGAAGTCGAAGCCGACATCGACTCGCCGTCTCTCAAGGTAATCGCCGACCACATCCGCGCCTGCGCATTCTGCGTCGCCGACGGCGTGCTCCCGGGCAACGAAGGCCGCGCCTACGTGCTGCGCCGCATCTGCCGCCGCGCCATCCGCCACGGCTACAAGCTGGGCGCCCGCGGCCCCTTCTTCTACAAGCTCGCCGCCGCCGTCGAAAAGGAAATGGGCGAAGCCTATCCGGAACTGCACAATCCGGACATCGCCCGCGTGATCGAAGACGAAGAACGCCGCTTCCTCACGACGCTCGCCAAGGGCATGGAAATCCTCGAAGACGCCGTTGCGGAGACGACCGACGGCGTCCTTTCGGGCGACGTGGTCTTCAAGCTGCACGACACGTACGGCTTTCCCGCAGACCTTACGGCCGACGTCTGCCGCGAACGCGGCCTCGCGATCGACGCCGCCGGCTTCGACGCCCGCATGGAAGAGCAGCGCGCCGCCGCCCGCTCGAACGCGAAGTTCAAGATGTCCGCCGGCCTCGAATACGCGGGCGCCGACACGGTCTTCACGGGCTACGAAGCGCTCGAAGAAAAGGACGCTGAAGTCATTGCGCTTTATTCCGACGGCGAACCCGTTCAGAAGGCCGAAGCCGGCAGCGAATGCGTCGCCGTCTTCAGCCGCACGCCCTTCTACGCCGAATCGGGCGGCCAGGCGGGCGATCAGGGCCGCGCAGTCAACGCAACCTCGATTCTCAACGTCATGGACGCCTTCCGCATCAAGGCCGCCGTCACCGGCATGGCCTGCCACGTTGCCGAAGGCAGCGTCTCGGTGGGCGACAAGTTCGACCTCAAGGTCGACGAAGACCGCCGCGCCGCGGCTGCCCGCAACCACTCCGCGACGCACCTCATGCACAAGGCCCTGCGCACGGTCCTGGGCAGCCACGTCGCTCAGAAGGGCTCGCTCGTGACGCCCGAAGCCGCGCGCTTCGACTTCTCCGCAGCGAAGCCCATGACGGCTGCGGACATTGCTGAGGTCGAACGCATCGTCAATTCCGAAATTCTCAAGAACTCGGAAGTCGTCACGCGCGTGCTTCCGATCGAGGAAGCCAAGCAGACGGGCGCCATGATGCTTTTCGGCGAACGCTACGGCGAAACGGTGCGCGTGCTCAGCATCGGCGCGTCCGTCGAATTCTGCGGCGGCACGCACGTTGCGCGCACGGGCGACATCGGCTTCTTCAAGATCGTGTCCGAACAGGGCATCGCCGCTGGCATCCGCCGCGTCGAAGCCGTCACGGGCATGAACGCTCTCAATTGGGTGCAGAAGACTGAAGGCTGCCTGAACGAAACGGCCCGCCTCTTCAAGATCCC
>CAZUXQ010000214.1:733-3470 GCA_964624425.1 uncultured Sutterella sp. | reverse complement strand
TTGGTTTTTGCTTTGCCTGCGATGCAGGATGCGGCGCGCCTTTGTCCTGCCTGATGCAAGCGACGCACATCAGCGTCGCTGCAGGCGGGCAGAGGTTCTTTCGTACGCAGCCTCCTGCGCCCGACGGATCCAAAGACGGTCGCGCGATGAAGGTCAGAAATGAAATGCCGGCGGTCGAGCCCAACAGGAACCCCGGGGCTCTTCCCCGGACCCCGGGATATTTATGTCTCATGGCATGCCCGCGAAAGCGGACGTGCCGAGACCTGCAGCACAGGGCGGGATCCCAATGACCGCTCACTGCTCCAATGCTCCGGGAGAAGATCATGCGATCGGCAGATGCAGAGAGGACGAACTTGCTGAATGACCACAGAGCCGTGAAGCGGCCATTCATTCTTTCGCGACCATTGCGAGAATTTTCCGCCTGGGTTGGAGCCCCTGTATTCCATCCCCTGAACAGGCAATTTCCCCAAAAGGCCTCAAGAGCCTAATTTTTTTTGCAAAATGCCTGTAGCAGCTGGGCAAATCAGTTAAAATACAAAGCTCTGTCGGGCCTGTAGCCAAGTTGGTTAAGGCTCCGGACTCATAATCCGGCGATCCTGGGTTCAAGTCCCAGCGGGCCCACCACCTCCTTTCTTCGTCTTATTGCTTGAGCGTTTGCGACGCGGGAGACCGCTCGCGCACTCAATCGTTTCGAGTGCCGCACGGTCGGCAGCAGGAGCAGGACGCACCGCATGGGTCATCAGCCCGGCATGCCGTCAAAAGTTCTCCGAGTGCATCGAAGAATTTCTGCGGGCTTTTTTCCATGAAAAGCGCCGGCGGGCTGGAGATCAAATGATCCGCCGCGCGTTCAGCCGCGCCTGCCCCGTTCACGGCGACGCGCTTGGAAATTATTTGCAGGTAAAGCCCCTCAGGATGCCATCTTTCGAACAATTCGGTCTGCACCCCGCCATTCTTTCCGCCATTTGCGAGATGGGCTATTCGAAGCCCACGCCCATTCAGGAGCAGGCCATTCCTGTCGTCCTTAAGGGCGGCGACGTCATGGGCGCGGCTCAGACGGGCACTGGAAAGACTGCGGGCTTCGGACTGCCGCTCCTGCAGCGCATTCTGCCGAAGGCAAATACGTCCGCGTCGCCCGCGCGCCATCCCGTGCGCGCGCTCATTCTGACGCCGACGCGGGAATTGGCCGACCAAGTTTCGGAAAACCTCGTCAAGTACGCCGCTCAAACGCCGCTTCGCGCGGGCGTCGTCTTCGGCGGCGTCGACATTCGGCCTCAGGCCGACATGCTGCGCCGCGGCGTGGAAGTGCTCACGGCGACGCCGGGGCGCCTTCTCGACCACATTGAGCAGCGAAGCGTCAGCCTCTCGCAGGTCGAAGTGGTCGTGCTCGACGAAGCGGACCGCATGCTTGACATGGGGTTTCTCCCGGACATTTCGCGCATCCTGAACCTTCTGCCGAAGACTCGCCAGAGCCTGATGTTCTCGGCGACCTTCTCGCCCGAGATCAAGGCGCTCGCCAAACAGTTTCTCCGTCCGAATCCGACCGTCATTGAGGTCGCCCGCGAAAATTCGACGGCCGAAACCGTCACGCAGGAACTCTTCAGCGTCGCTGACCGCGACAAAACCGACGTGCTCATCGACATGCTCAAGACGCGCGGTCCCGACGGCGGTCCGCTCACGCAGGTGCTCGTCTTCGTGAACGCGAAGGTGACCTGCCGGCGTCTGGCGAGAACGCTCGGGCGCGTCGGCATCAATGCCGACGCCATTCACGGCGACAAGACGCAGGAAGAACGCCAGGCTGCTCTCGACGGCTTCCGCACGGGCGCGATCCATGTGCTCGTCGCTACCGACGTTGCCGCTCGCGGCTTGGACATCAAAGAACTCCCCTTCGTCATCAACTACGACGTTCCCTACAGCGCCGAAGACTACGTGCACCGCATCGGCCGCACGGGCCGTGCGGGCGCAAAGGGCGTCGCGGCCATGCTTGCCACGACGGCCGACGCGCGTCTCGTCGAAGCGATAGAAAAGCTGACCGGCCAGACCTTCAACGCCATTCCGATGGCGCCGCAGCCGCGTTTGCGCCGCTGTCAGCGCCGCAGCGCGAATGCGGAACGCATCGATACGCCCGAGGACGAAGCGCTCGCCCGCGAACGCGCACGAGCCTACGTGCCGCCTTCGCAGCGCATCCGCGACCCGATCTTCGACATGCCCTACATCGAGCAGCCTGCCGCCAAGTCGACGGCTTCAAAAAGCGGCGCAGACGCGCACAACGCCGAAGAATACTATGCTCGCCGCAACAGGAAGCGTCCCGTCGCTGTTCTTCTCGGCGGCTTCACGCGCCGCTGACCGCTTGTCCTCCAAAAGAGGCTTGCAAGGCGCTTCCAGAGCCGACTTGCCAGAGACGCTGAATTTCGAATCGGCTTTTGGAAGTTTCAGCAAGTTTTTCCTGCTTTTCCCGCATGACATTTGCGATGCCTGCGCATGCCGCGAGGCGGCGTCTCCATGTCGACCGAACCCCAAGCTGCGCGCGTCAGTCACGTCCTAGCGCAGGGCGCCTGTTCCGGCGATGCCTGAGCCGAACCCTGCAGAAATGAAATATGGACGGGCCTGAGCGACGGGGAGTCTGGACAAGGCTTCCGGAGCCGCCGCCCGCAATGATCGCAGCCTTCAGTCGGGATCGCGAGCAGCGCCTGACTGCCGAAGGCCTACAGGGACGAACTCGCGTCGATGAAGCCGTCTT
>CAZUXQ010000214.1:0-691 GCA_964624425.1 uncultured Sutterella sp. | reverse complement strand
GCCTGACGAGCAGGATTCAGGCTTTGGAAGAATGGAAGCAGGCAGAGCGGCACCGCCCAGGCCAGCACCGCAGGCCGGCAGCTCAGATGCCGAGCTCGCGGCCGGCGACCTGCATCGACCGACCTGCCGGAACGGTTCCAGACGCTGCTGTTGAGTCGTCAGATCAGGAAGTTCGGTCAAGCGGACGACGGACGAATCCGTCGGTCGGCCAGACCTCTGCTCCGTTGCGGGCGCGTAATATTTCCCCGATTCCCGGCGGCGCGCCTCTCCCCTTTTTCCCAGGAGTGCAGGAAGAACGAACTCTCTGATGCTCGCGCTGTTCCTCTCTCAGCAACGTTGCGACGGATAGCGTCTGAAAATCAGGGAAGTGTTGACGCCGCCGAAGGCGAAGTTGTTGGACTGAATGTATTCGCAGTCGATCCTGCGGGGTTCGTGCATGATGTAGTCGAGATTGCCGCACTGCGGGTCGGGATTTTCGAGGTTCAGCGTCGGATTGAACCAGCCTTCGTTCATCATCTCGACGGCCAGCCATGCCTCGAGCGAACCGCATGCGCCCAGTGTGTGGCCGAGATAACTCTTCAGCGAGGAGACTGGCGTCCGGCTCCCGAAAACTTTTTCGGTGGCCCGGCTTTCTGCGATGTCTCCGCTTGTCGTAGCTGTGCCGTGGGCGCTGATATAGCCGATATCCTGC
>CAZUXQ010000213.1:0-3474 GCA_964624425.1 uncultured Sutterella sp. | reverse complement strand
TAGGCGAGATGCTCGCCCGTGGCCGGGTTGGTCGTTGCGAAGGTCCTGCCGCCTTCAGCGTCCGTCCATTCGCCATTGATCAAAAGGCCGTAGCGTTCTTTAAGTTTTAAAGCCATAAAAACACCTCAATGCATTTGGTCGGAAGCGGGCGTGCTCATCGCTCGCTTCGGAGCGCCGCCTTCGCTTCAGTTGCATTCAATGTAGCTTTTGGGGGCCTTTTTTCGAATCGGCCGGAAGTCGACGCTGCTTAATCCTTCAGGACTAGATGCGCCCGGGAAGTCTGCCAAATTAAGGAATTCATTTGTTAATGATTGTTGCTTTGCGGAATCTTTCTTGCGGCTCGACAGTCTGAGGCGATGCGTCCGAAGCGAAGAAATGCTCTGAGGTACTGGCTTCAAGCGCACTGCGGCGCTAAGAGAAAATGCCTTTCAGGCGATTGAAGAAGTTCTGTTTTGCGCAGGCTTCAGACGAATAGCTCGTGAAGTCGTAGCCGGTCGCATCAATGCATTTGCGAATGCGTTCTTCGGGAATGCGGTCTTCCGAGATGATCTCGAGGCGGTTCTTGCTTTTGGATGCCTTCACCTTTTTTACGGCGAAAGCCTTTCGGACGGCTTCGCAGAGATGCTGCTCGCACATCCCGCAGGCCATGCCTTCGCCGCCGACGGTGGTTTTGAACATGCTTGCCTCCTGACGGATTGAATCTGTATGTTCAATAGTAATGCGAATGGGAATCGAATGCAGTGAAGCAGGCTCTTCGCCGTCAAAAGCCGACGAAACAAATCGAGAGGCAGCTGCCGCAAATGCGTCAAAATGTTTTTAATGCAGCTTATCCTGCTGCGAACAATTCCTTGAGTCTTTTGCATGTCTGATACTGCCTCTGTTCGATATGCCGTCATTACGGGCGCTTCTTCCGGCTTCGGCCGAGAATTTGCATTGATTGCCGCAAGAGAAGGCTTCACGCCCGTTCTCGCAGCGAGGCGCAAAGCGCTTCTTGAGTCGCTCGCTGTCGATCTCAAGGTGAAGCACGGCGTCGAGGCAAAGGTTTTGGCGCTTGATTTGTCGATCGAAGAAAGCGTGCAGAAGCTCAAGGTCTTCTGCGACGAGTTGTCGGCCTTTCCTGAAGTACTCGTCAACAATGCCGGGTTTGGCGTTTTCGGGCCTGCCATCGACCTCCCGGCCGAACGCATTCATCGGATGACGGCGCTCAACGCGTCGGCCGTTGCGGAGCTCTCGACGTTTTTTGCCCGTCGAATGCAAGCCTCGGGTGCAGGGCGCATTCTCAACGTCGCTTCAACGGCCGCGTTCCAGCCCTGTCCTTATCTGGGCGTCTACGGCGCGACGAAGGCTTTTGTTCTTTCCTTCTCAGAGGCGCTTGCCGAAGAACTCAGAGGATCGGGCGTCACGATCACGGCGCTTTGTCCCGGACCGGCCAAAACAAATTTCGGCAAAGCAGCCGGACTGAAAGCGGACAGTCCGTTTGAGAAGATGGCGGCGGACGCGCGGAAAGTTGCCGAGTTCGGTTGGCGCGCGATGCTGCTTGGAAAGCCTGTTTGCGTAGAAGGCGCATTAAATGCGTTTGGAGCTTTCATCGCTCAGATCAGTCCGCGGGGACTAGCGAGGCGAATCGCCGGAAATCTCTTGGCTCGGATGAAGTGACGGGAAACACGTTTGCCGACAGCAGCTCCCGCGCATTCATATTGTCTGGACGGCCGCTCATCTTCGGCGCTTCGGATTGACCAGTCGACTTGCTCGAAGCTCTCGGCTTCTGCACGGCTCTCTTCGCAGTGATGATCGTCATGTGAAAGCCGGAAGACGGAGAGCTTCGCTTGACGGCTCGCGATCAGCGGCTGATTCGTGTGCGGAGGGAAGGCTTCATGCACGTCGGCAGCGTTTTTCGGCATGTCCAGCATTTAATGAAACGAGACGACGAATGATTGACTTGCGCCGCGACCGTCTCCGAGGGAGGACCGCATCTGTTGCGCTGCCTCAAGGATCGTTCCGATGCTCGCTCGAACGGCATGAGCGATGCGGCTGAAGGCATTCGCAGACGGACCGGATCAAGTCCATCAAGTTCGAAGCGGCAGCGGTCGAGCGCGTCTGCAAGTCTCTCTGAATGCTCGGATGCATGGCGGCTTCCTCTCAGACCAAAGACGGCAGACGAAAGAAAGCGCGTGCATTGGCAGTCGTTTGCGCTGCCGCTTCTTCAGGAGAAATGCCTTTTTCGCGAGCGATCGTTTCGGCAATGAACCGTGTGTACTGCGGTGCGCAGCGTTCGCCTCGCTTAGGCACGGGCGCCATATAGGGCGCATCCGTTTCAAGCATCAGACGCTCGAGCGGCATCGCGCGCGCGATGGCGCGCAGCGAATCATTCTTCTTGAAGGTGAGGTTCCCGGTGAAGGAAATGAAGCCGCCTGCGTTGACGACGCCTTTGGCGGTCTGAAGCGATCCGCAGAAGCAGTGCATGACAAAGCCGATGTCGCCCGCTTTTTCGTCGATCAGAATTTTCAAGGCTTCGGCCTCGGCATCGCGGGCATGAATGATGAGCGGCTTTCCGACTTTTCTCGCCGCAGCGATGTGATTTCTGAATCGCTGGCGCTGCCAGTCGAGCGGTTCCTTGCACCAGTAGAAGTCTAGCCCCGTCTCGCCGACGGCGACCATATTGTCGGCGGAAGCGGCCTCGGCGATCTCGTCGACGTCGGCTTCGCGGTGATCCGGATATTCGGGATGTACGGCCCAGGCGCCGAAAAGATAGTTCGGGTGCTGAGCGAGCAGCGCTTTGAGCGGCGCGAGATCCTTGTCGTCGCAGCCGATCGTGACGGCTGCTTCGACGCCATCGGTCTTCATGCGGCCGATGACGGCGTCAAGGTCTTCGGAAAAGGCCGAATCAGTCAGGTGGCAGTGCGTGTCGATGAGCTTCATGGACATTGAAAAGGAAATGTTTGGATTCGGGGTGAAGCCGGCGCGAATGAATCGCAGCCGAGTCTATTTTGGCAATTCTATGAGTTGCCAAGAAGGCAGCAGGCGCAAGCCGGAAGATCGTGAGCGCAAGGAGGCGGAGGATCGCGCTCGAAGCGATGCCCTGAGCGGATGCCGCAATTGCTCGAATGCCGTGCGTCGACGGAGTGAAATGCGCGAAGAAAATTCATGATCGACGGAAGCGGCTTCACGGCTCAAGCAAGGTTCACGAGATGAACGGCGCTGATGCCGACGTCGCGACGACCCCGCGAGCGAGGTTCGGGAGTTCGATGCGAAAGCCAGCGATGGCCGCCGAAAAACTCTCAATGCCGGCCAAAATCGTACCGGCGGGATTTCCCCATGGCGCCGGAAAGATTGTGCGGAGTCGGACCTTCCGCCTAGGAACCAGAGGAACGCGATGAACCAGAAGGCGCATTTTCGGCTTCCCGAATGCCGGCATTCCGCACGACGCCGTGCGTCGAATCATGATGTAGCCCGGTCGTCAAGAGCAGCCGAAGC
>CAZUXQ010000212.1:377-3476 GCA_964624425.1 uncultured Sutterella sp. | reverse complement strand
TGTGCTTCGAGGCAGGCAATCATAGCGTCGACGTCGATGCCGCTCTTTGCCTCATTGAGATACGGGTACTTCTCGACTTCAAGCCCGTCAGCCTTGAAGATCGCAATGTGGTTGCCCCAGGTTGGGTTGGAGACGACGGCCTTTTTGACGTTGAGGCTGTTTTTGGCGAACGCAGCGCCGAGCTGCAGCGCGCCCGTGCCGCCAAGCGTCTGAACGGTTGCGATGCGGCCTTCGACGACAGCCGGCGGCTCTTCGCCGAAGACGAGCTTCTGCACGAGGTCGCAGTAGGCGGGAATGCCGGACATCGGCATGTAGCCGTGCGGAAGCTTGCGGTTCGAGAGACGGGCTTCCGCTTCGTCGACAACGTCAAGGAGCGGAAGCTTGCCGGCCTCGTTCAGATAACAGCCGACGCCGAGATTGACCTTCTCGGGACGCGGGTCGTTCTGGAAAAGTTCGTTGAGACCCAGAATCGGGTCGTCCGGCATCGCCGCGAGGTCGTGGAAGACTTGCTCAAGCATGCTCAAAGCTCCTTTTGTCTGAATTCTTGTCTGATTCGCGCAAGCGAGAGATTCGGCTTTTCATTTCGGCCTGTCCGTGCCGAACCGCCCTCGCCGCTCGGCATGCCGCCTATAAGGCGTGTGCCGCGCCGCGTGCTTCTTTTCGTGAAGCTGCGAGGAAAAAATTATACCGTTCGACGAGAATGCCAGAAAGCCCTGGGATCACAGAGATATGCGGGAAAAAACGCATTGGGGCTTCAGGGCGGCAGCGGCGTGCATAAAGCCGCAAGTCCGCATCTGAGCTCGAAGATTCAAGGTCTTCTTGGAATGAGAACTTTTTTTGCGACGCAAACCGCCCCATGTCAACACCTAGGCGGAGAGCTGATGACATAATAAATCTTGAGAAGGCTCATCGGGCGAGAACCTTCTCAGCGCAGACGGCCGCACGCAAGAAGCGGCGCCTTCATTAACAAAAGGAGGCTCACATGCGCATCCTTGTGCCAGTTGACGGCAACGCTCACAGCAGGAAGACCATCCGCTTCCTCGGCACGCGCTCGACGTTGCTCGGGCACGATCCGCTGATCAAGCCCGTCAACGTCCAGAACGGTCTTCCAGAAGAAGCAGTTGCCGGACGCTTCGGCTCTCGAAGAAACCGGAACCAACATCAAGGCCGTGAAGCTCAAAAGCGCCGCCACATTGAAAATTTCCGCCTATGCGGCCGAACATGCCGAACCCGCACGGCTGCGGCAGCTTCGAGGCGGCTTCTCGGCTCGGCCGCGATGCGAATCCGCCGCTCCTTGCCGCGAGAGCTTGAATTCCTTAAAGTCCCCGCGAATCTCATCGAACCCGCATTATTTTTTGAACGAGCGGCGGCCGACGCCTTTTAAGAAAGGGCCGCCGCCTCAGACTGGAGGTGAAACCCAAATGCGCATCCTCGTGCCCGTAGACAACAGCTCGCACAGCCGCCAGGCAATCAAGTTCCTCGGCCACCGTGAAACGCTTCTCGGCAACAATCCCGAGATTGAGCTCGTTAACGTGCAGTACTCTGTTCCGGAAGCTCTGATTGAATTCTTCAATATGGATTCCTTCAAGGCTCACTGCCTTGAAGAAGGCAAGAAGATCTTCGATGAACTTCGCTCTGAAGTAAACGCATCAAAGCTCAATGCCCACGAAAAGGTTCTCTACGGCGAAGTCGGCAAAACGATTGCCGAAGAAGCCAAGGCCGAGAAATGCGATTTGATCGTCATGGGTACGCGCGGCCTCAATCCGATGAAGAGCCTCTTCCTCGGTTCGGTCTCGAATGCCGTTCTCGCTCAGACCAACATTCCGATGCTTCTTCTGCGCGACCAGACGCCGCCCCTCAAAGACAACCTGCGCGTCGGAATCTTCGTCGACGGCTCTGAATACGGCGATGCCGCCGCGAATTTCGTTCTTAAAAATCTGCCTCTTTTCGGCAAGAACGCAGCCTTCACGGTCGTTCATGCCGAAGAACCGATGCCCGACCCGATCGCGCCGACGGCCATCAATCCGTTCACTCCGATGGCGAGCCGAGACAAGCTCGAGAAGGATCAGAAGGAACGTTTTGAAGACACGATCCGTTCAGTGCTCGAGCCTTTCAAAGCCGCCGAGGTTCAGATCGAAGCGAAGCTCCTCGTGGGCAAACTCGACGACGTTCTCTCCGAATACGCCAACAGTCACCTCGACTTCATCGTCATGGGCTCGCACGGCTACGGCAACTTCACGGCGGCCGTCATGGGCTCGACCGCAATGCACCTTGCGGCGAAATCCGAAGTGCCGATTCTGATCGTGCGCAAGCAAGCCGGCACCGAGGTTCGAGCTTGTTGATTTGAGCGGACAGAACGACCTGCCGAGCAGGAACGAAGCTGATCATGCGTGCTTATTCGGCGAAGGCGCGTCGTCCTGTCATCGCCCGCGCTTCAGCGTTTTCCAGGCGGCTTTCCCGACGCTGCCCGCACATTGTTCGTCGAGCGCCTCATGCCCAGGCGTCCGGAGCAGCACTGAAAAGCTGCAGAGCAGCGTTGCGGTCCTCAATCGGAACGCATGATCGTTTCTGCCGCGCATTCGCGCAGCCGCATTCAGAGGCCGGAGAGGCCGAATCGGTCGTCGATTGCGCCGCACAACCGGCACACTTTCCGCCGCAGCTGAAAAAATTCCTTTCGCGGACAGCAAGCTTCGTCGTCTTTGAGCCGATGAGCCTGCTCCGTCTCGGGCCTCACGACAGTGAGGTACTTGCGAATCGTGTTGCGTCTGTCATTCCGGACATCTGGCGCATGGAAACGCTGCTGGCATCCAGTTCTCTGATTTGCGCCATTTGGACTGTGTCGAGCATTTTGTTTGGATGAGGGAGCAGCTTTTTCGTTATTTTGCTTCGGTTTATTTGATGCATCTGTCTGTAAACCATGACGAACACTGCTCTAGAAACCCTCGTCCAGGCTTTCGAAACGGAATCCTTCGACGTTTTTGCTCCGCTCCTTGTCCGAGAACTAGTGCGGATCAATACCTACGAACTCGACGGCAAGCGCGAAGCGCTGAAACTAGTGAAGGTACTGAGAGCGTCCTAATTTTTGCGGGCGGCTCGGCA
>CAZUXQ010000212.1:0-367 GCA_964624425.1 uncultured Sutterella sp. | reverse complement strand
ATATGCCAAAGCATTAGGCAAGCGCGTGCAAATTTCGCTTGTCTGAGTCATGAGGATGCTCATTTAAGTTCCTGATCGACGCGGCAGGTCGTGACCTTGAAGCCGAACGGGTTGATGAGGCGCTTGGTCTCCTTCACCTTGAAAGTCGGCACGTATTCGTATCCAATGCGCGCGGTCCAGACGTCCGCCCCTTCGGGCGAGAGCGTCCTAATTTTTGCGGGCGGCTCGGCATGACTGCCGCACAAGGAGACCCGCAGGAAGAACGAAAACAATCCTTTGCCGAACTCGACAAGCCGCTGGACGCATTTCTTCAAAAGCGCAGGGAAGCCGGCCCAAGAAATCAAAGCAGCCGCAGAGGCGGAAGGCG
>CAZUXQ010000211.1:0-3488 GCA_964624425.1 uncultured Sutterella sp. | reverse complement strand
TTGCAATGATGCAGCGAACGATCCAGAATGGCCGACGCTGCAAGTGGATCTCCGAAAACAAATCCCCATTCACTCACCGGCTCGTTTCCCGTATAGATGATGCTCGAGTGCTCATATCGCGCCGTCGCCAGCTGAAAGAAGAGACAGGAGGTCGCGGGCTTGATCTTCAAACAGCCGATCTCATCGATGATCAGTAGCTTTGGCCTGCTGTTCTTAAGCAGCTTGGCCTCCAGCATGTCCCGATCCGCCGCATCCTCAAGTTCCTTGAAAAGTTTGCCGGCCATGACGAAGGCAGTGGAACAGCCAGCCGTCCCAGAGCCGGTGCCAGATGCGTCTTGCCGACACCAGGAGGTCCAAGGAACAGAACATTCGATCCTTTTTCAAGCCGCTCAAGCTTGGCCGACTCGTCGATTCGGCTACAATCCAGCGCAGGGACAACTCTGAAATCGCAGTCTTCAAGCCCGGAAACCTTGCAAGCTTCATGTGGAGCTCAATGCGCTTTTCCTAGCGTCCATCGATTTCCAGCTTAAACGCTCGTTCAAGAACTTCCAGCGGACCAAGCTTGGCTTTCCGGGCTTCCTGACGAAAATCGTCGAGCTGAGCGCGCAGCTTCGTCATCTTCAATCGGAGGCGCGTTGCGAATCGGACTTTTCTTTAAGCATGGCTGGTCTCCATTTCACCGCAACCGGCAATTTCGTCATATGCCGTCAGAAAGCTTGCAGCGGGTTGTTGAAGCGGCCGCTTCTTCCTCTTGCACGGGGGCTCGCTGCTCGCGGCGGTCTGCGGCTCCGAAATGCGGCATCCGGCTGTTCTGCATTGGCATGCTCAACAGCGCCCATTGGCCTTCTCGAAAGCAATCGGCAATTTCTGGTGATGAAACACTTGGAGCTCCTTATCTGCAATCACGATGCGGACGGGAAGCTTGGCATAGACGGGCAAAAGCTGATGCTGCAGCCCGTCGATCGTCAGAAGGTCTTTGGCCGACGCCTTTCGATATTCCTCCCGAACGGAGCAACAAGAGCGCTCCTTCAGGGGCTGCAAATACTGTCGTTCTTCCTCGAATCGCCTGATGGGCGCCGGTTCCTGATCGTCCGGCAATTCCATTGCCCGAAGATCGGACACCGCCTTCATCCGCCACTGCAGATGCGCATTCAGTGCCTCAATGCTGGCGAAGCTGCGCCCCGGCGATCGCATTGTGTTTTGATATGATCGACCACGCGTTCGACTTTCCCTTTCGACTGGGAGCAATACGGACAACAGGCGGCCGCACATCCATGTCAATGTCGGCAGAACGCGTGAAATCGGCCATTCAGCGAACATTCGCGTTTTCCACGTGCGGCAGGCGTGTTGACCAGCGATTTGGCGTTAGCTGCGGAACGCCGCTTAAATGCCTGAAAGCCTGCTCAATGCCTAAAAAACAGTTGCGCAGCTTCTCTTTCAGCGATCCGATGGTGAAAATCCTGCGAAAAGCAGGCAAACGTCGTTGCGAACAAGTGGATCTTTGTCGGCATGCCGGATGCTTCGGACATCGCAACGCCGAAATTGATCTGCATGCATTCGCCTGTGGAAGGCTCAATTCACCTGCGCGCAGATAAAAGTGCCTGCATATAACCTTTGAACCGAACCGCGGCCAAGGGGGCCGCGCCTGATTGACAAAGGAGATGCTGTCATGAAAATCACACGCCGCAAGCTCATCGGTTCCGCCGCGGCAGGCGCCGCTCTTTCAGGATTCATTCCCGCAGCGGGCGCCGCTGTGCTGGAAAAGAAGACAGATCTTCTCATCATCGGAGGCGGCCTCAGCGGTCTTTCCGCCGCCAACGCGGCCGTGAACAAAGGCGCCAAGCCTCTCGTTCTTGAAAAGCTCAAGTTTCTCGGCGGCGCAGGTCTCTTTCCTGAAGGCTCGCTCGGCGTCAACACGCGCTATCAGAAGGAAAACGGCATTCATACCACGGTGCAGCAGGTTCTGGACGCCGCGCTACAGTTCCATCATTACCGATGCGATCCGTCCGTGCTACGCGTCCTCATTGAAGAGTCGCAGAAGACCATCGACGAAATCCAGGACATGGGCATCGAGTTCCGCGGCATCCGCACGATGTATTCGAAGGAAGAGTCCCTCATGACATGGCACCTCTTCAAGGGAGGCGCCGCTGCAGTGATCGAGAAGTTTGTCGGGAACATCAAAGCGCGCGGCGGCGAAATCATGACGGAAACCCGCGCAACCAAGCTGATTTTCGAAAACGGCAAGGCGACCGGTATCGAAGCAGTCGATGCCAAGGGAGACAAAGTCATTGTTCACGCCAAAAAGATCATCATCGCGACCGGCGGCTTTGCGGCGAACAAAGAAATGCTGGCGCAGTACGTCTTTGACTCTTCCTCCCTCGGCATGGTCGAACCGATCTGGCTGCGCGGTCCGGTAGTGGACGGCCGCACGGGCGACGGCATCAACATGGCCCGCTTGATCGGTGCGCACGTGACCGGCATGCACGCCGTGGCCGGCAACGCTCCGTACCTCCCCGACAATCCCCCGATCAACCAGTTCTCGGGACCGGATGAGCTGAAACAGGGCCGTTGCGCACTCGCACAGCCATGGCTCTGGGTCGACCACACCGGCCGCCGCTTCTTCAACGAATCCCGCGGCGCGGTCTTCGTCGATGTCTACAACGCCATGACGTCGGCGGGCGGCGTCTCCTATACGATCTTCGACCAAGAGAAGATGGACCGCATGATCAATCAGGGCGCAGTTCTTCCCTTCAATGCGATCGTGCTTGCAGGCGTCCCGCTCAAGGCGCTCCCGAAGACCTGGGAAATCGGCATGGAACGCGGCTGGGCCTTCAAGGCCGACACCATTGAGGAACTCGCCCAACAGATAGGCGTGCCGCTCGAAAACCTCCGCGACACGATGACCAAGGTGAACAAATACGCCGAATCCGGGGTCGATCCGGAATTCGGCCGTCAGAAGGAACACCTTGAAAAGTTCAATCTGGAAAAGGGGCCCTACTATGCGCTCAAGGCGATACGCGCGTTCTTCCTGACGCTCGGCGGTGTGGCGGTGACGCCGAACTTTGAGGCGAAGAACCCGCAGGGCGACGTGATTCGCAACCTCTACATCACCGGTCAGGACATCGGCGGACTCTACGATTCCTCCTACGACCTGCGGTGCGAGGGCTCTGCCTCCTCGTTTGCCATGACTTCCGGCCGCGTGGCGGCGCTTCATGCGCTTGCCGAAATTGAAGCAGGGAAACAATACCCACCTCGTCCTCCCTTGAGGACGAGGATGACGGACGGGATGCAGGAACGGTCTCCGGCAGCTCGTTTTTGTGACTCAACGGTATTTGCTCGGGTTGCGCGGTGTTTTCTCTTCTGTACACTCTTCAGTTCTGAAGCACCGTTGAATCCGTAGCCCGCGCGAAAGGAAGCCCAGTCTCCCTCATGTCTGATCCTTCCGAATTCACCGTCTATTCCGACCTGCCTTGGCTCTACGGCGCCGC
>CAZUXQ010000210.1:0-3502 GCA_964624425.1 uncultured Sutterella sp. | reverse complement strand
TTTAGGGTTCGAAACGCAAGAACCGAAAAAAGGAACCGGCCGAAGCTTCTTCATCATTCCTTCGGACCGCACCGACTTCAACCCAACCGGCGAATCACCGTGTTCAAGCAGTCTCTTTGGGCGCTTGCCGCTGCGCTCTGCTTCTCCCTCATGGCCGCGTTCGTGAAGCTGACGAGCAGTCAGCTCGGCACGCTTGAACTCGTTTTCTACCGCTCGATCTTCGGCGTCATCTCGATCGGCCTCTTCGTCTTCAAGAACAAGCTTTCGATCAAGACGCCCTATCTGATGGGCAACATCAATCGTTCCGTTTTGGGCACGCTTTCCGTGGCGCTCTGGTTCTGGACGCTCGGCAAGCTGCCTTTCGGCACGAACATGACCCTCATCTACACGACGCCGCTCTTCATGGCCGTGAACTTCTGGCTCCTCGCGCTCTGCAAGCGCGAACGTGCGCCCTGGATTCTCATCCTTTCGACACTCGCGGGCTTTGTCGGCATCACGATCGTGCTGCAGCCGAGCCTTCACAGCGAAGACCTCATCCCGGCGCTCGTCTGTCTGGGCGTCTCGCTCGTCGACCTCGCCGTCTACTGGCAAATGAAGGAGCTCGGCCGTCTGGGCGAACCCTCTTGGCGAATCGTCTTCTACTTCACGGTTTTCGGGAGCGCCTTCGGGTTCTTGGGCTCCTGGGCTTTCGAGGACGGCATGCACATTCCGGACCTCTGGGCCGCCGCAGGCATTTTCGCCATGGGACTCTGCGCAACGCTCGGACAAATCTGCGCGACGCGCTCCTACGCCTACGGCAACATGCTCCTGAGTTCCTGCCTCGGCTTCTCGGCAATCCCGATTTCGGCCGTTGTGAGCTTCTTCCTCTTCGGCGAAACCGTCTCGACGACAAGTCTGGCCGGCATGTCGCTCATCATCGCCGCGGGCATGACCGCCTCGGCCGCGACGAAGAAAAAGGAAGCTGCAGACAAGGCGAGAGAAGCCGCAGAGGCCGCCGGCAAAACTTGAGATCGGCAAAGACTTCGCTCATGCAAAAACCGCACGGCTTCCGACGAAGGAGCTGCGCGGCTTCCTTATCCCAAAGCCGTCGAACATTCAATCCTTTTTGAGGCTGAGCTTGCGGTTCTTCAGGACTTTTTGTGAAATGAAGGCGTTCGAAATCGGCAACTCGGAGCCTGAAAGCGAAAGGCGCGCCGGATCCTTTATCGCAACGGGGATGAAGTGCATCTGACAGAGGCGGCGCGCCCCGGAGATTCCGCCTAAAGCCTCCTTCGCGCCGACTGCCGAACGGCTGGAGCCGCGCGGCCTCAGAAAATTCTTCTTCCCGCCTGCGCCGCCGCTGCCGGCTGCCGCTCCCTGGAGAACTTCATCCCAAGCCTGAGCCCGCCAGACCCGAGCTCTGCCTCAAATGCGGTCCGCTCTGCCGCACTGCTTCTAGCGATGGCCGTGATCCGGCTTCGCCGCAGCGCCTGCACGACGCGGCTTTCAAGGAGGACGGCCGAACTCAGGCCGAGAATCTCGAAAAGAAGTTCTGCCGGAATTCGCCCGAAGCGCGGAGAAGACCCGCGCGCGAGCGGCCGCATCCGCCGTTCGGAAGCGTCTGAAAGAGCTTTTCGCTGCAGAGGCATGGCTCAGACAGAAGCCTCAACGAAGCTCGCTGAGCGCATGCAGGCAAAGCCTCGGCGCGTCGCGATCAAATCCCTCGTCTGCCGGCATGGAACAGAGATTCGGCGGCATAGAGCCGCCCAGCACAGGACGGGCCTGCCCGGGTTGGGTTGGCGTGCGCCTGCGTCCGGTTCATGCCGGACGCAGGCTTTCTTTTCCGCATTCAAGAAGAGGCCTTCCGTTTCCTTTATCTGCTGCATTTCGCTCCAGTCGGGAAGCTCAATTTTCTTGAAAAGTCGGAAAAGCTTTTCCCGAAGATCATTCCCTGCGGCTGATGTCTTCCATGAACTTCACGTAGCTTTCCTTCGTGAAGACGGGCTTGAATTTTGCGCAGACATCTTCGGCGCATGCCGCATCATCCCAGAGAAGGTCGATGATCGTGTCGGCGAGAATGATCGGGCTCTTTTCATAGGCCGCATCGAGATTGTCGGCGTCGTAGTCGGCGCCGTGCAGCGTCCCCTTCACGCAGCCGACCCACGGATGCACCGTCGGCATGATGTGCGAGACGTCGCCCATGTCCGTGCTGCCCGCGGAATGCACGCCGTACGTGCAGTTTTCTTCGCCCATGACCGCCTTGGCATTGTCGCCCAAGAGGCCGGCCAAGTTGTCGTCCGGACGCAGCGGGAGGTAGCCCGGCAGATCCGCGATGACGCACTTGGCGCCTACGGCCATGGCGCCCGCGCGCAGCGCACGGTTCACGTCGTTGTTGTAGCGAACCATTGCGTCGACCTTGGCAGCGCGGCAGTAGCTTTCCATCTTGACGCAGTCCGGAATCACGTTCACGAGGTCGCCGCCCTGATTGATGATCGGGTGGAAGCGCACGCAGTCGTCGTCGCGGAAGCGTTCGCGGATGGCATTGACCCCCATGACGCCCATCATCGCCGCCTGCAGCGCGTTGATGCCCCGATCGGGCGCTCCCGCGGCATGAGCGGCGCGGCCGTGATATTCGATGAGCTTGCCGATGAAGCCGTTGCAGGAGCCCGCAACCATGAAGTCGCCGTTCGGATTGTCCGTCACCGCAGCGTGCATCATCATGGCAATGTCGCAGTCGTCAAGGCCGCCTTCGGCGATGATCTGCTGCTTGCCTCCCAAAAACAGAAGCTTGCCTTCGTCGCGCAGCTTGCTGCGGTAGTCGATCTCAACGTATTCCTCGGCCGGAACCGCAAAGAAGACGACGTCGCCGCCCAAATGCTTCATGACGCCTGCGTCCTTGAAGGCCATCGCAACGGCCATGAGGTTGGCGATCTGGATGTTGTGGCCGCAGCAGTGTGCGGCGCCCGTTTCCTTGTCGCAGTCCGGATGGGTACGGCAGACGATCGCGTCCAATTCGCCCAAAAGCGCTACGGTCTTCTTGCTTTCGCGGCCTTTCATGCGGGCCTTGACGCCCGTGATCCCGCAGCCGTCCTTGTACTCAAGGCCCAAAGCTTCGAACGCCCTCTTCACCTTGGCGCTCGTCTTGACCTCCTTGAAGCCGAGTTCGGGTTCGGCGAATATCGACCTGCTGATCGCTTCGATGTCGGCGCGGCGGGCGCGGATGCATTGGGCGACGAGCGCCTTGAGTTCCTGCTTGTTCTGCATTTGAATGTTCCTTATTGAGAGCCCCGGAGGCTCCGTCGTCATCTTTGATCCTTGCTGCCGGCTCCGGCGGCGGACTTCAGCCGAATCCGCCGACGCCGGCCTCATCAAAAAATCTTGCTTTTCAGAAGATGCCTTCGAGGTGCAGCATCACTTCGGCAAGGGCCGTCGCGCAGAGAAAGCTGCCCGCAGCTACGGCAAGCGCCACCGGCACGATGCGCCACGAGAGCTGCTTGAAGCCTTCCATGTCCTTGCCGAGCGA
>CAZUXQ010000209.1:0-3504 GCA_964624425.1 uncultured Sutterella sp. | reverse complement strand
AAGGCCATCGCCGGCGAAGCGGGCGTGCCGTTCTTTACGATTTCGGGTTCGGATTTCGTTGAAATGTTCGTCGGCGTGGGTGCGGCCCGCGTGCGCGACATGTTTGAGACCGCGAAGAAGAATGCTCCCTGCATCATCTTCATCGACGAAATCGATGCGGTCGGCCGTCAGCGCGGCGCCGGCTTGGGCGGCGGCAACGACGAACGCGAGCAGACGCTCAACCAGATGCTCGTCGAAATGGACGGCTTCGATACGGGCGCGAACGTGATCGTGATTGCCGCGACGAATCGTCCGGACGTGCTTGACCCAGCGCTTCTGCGTCCGGGCCGCTTCGACCGCCAGGTAGTTGTGCCGTTGCCGGACATCCGCGGCCGCGAACAGATCCTGACGGTCCACATGCGCAAGATTCCGATCGGCGACGATATTGATGCATCCGTGATCGCTCGCGGCACGCCGGGCTTTTCGGGCGCCGATCTCGCCAATCTCGTAAACGAAGCCGCGCTTTTTGCGGCGCGGCGCAACGGCCGCGTCGTGACGATGGCCGACTTCGAAAACGCAAAGGACAAGATCATGATGGGCAGCGAGCGCCGCGGCATGGTGATGACTGAGGAAGAACGCCGCAACACGGCCTATCATGAATCCGGTCACGCCATCGTGGCGAAGCTGATGCCGCACAGCGATCCGGTTCACAAGGTGACGATCGTTCCGCGCGGCCGCGCGCTAGGTCTGACCATGCAGCTCCCAGAGATGGATCACTACTGCTACAACAAGCAGTACCTTCTCACGCGCATAGCCATTCTTTTCGGCGGACGAATCGCCGAAGAAATCTTCATGAACCAGATGACTACGGGGGCTTCGAACGACTTTGAGCGCGCAACGCAGCTTGCCCGCGACATGGTCACTCGCTACGGCATGAGCGAACGCATGGGCACGATGGTCTATGCAGAAAACGAGGGCGAGGTGTTTCTCGGCCGTTCGGTAACGAAGACTACGCATGTGTCCGAGAAGACCATGCAGGAAGTCGACGCTGAAATTCGCCGCATCATCGACGAACAGTACGCGCAGGCGCGCCGCCTTATTGAAGAAAATCGCGGCAAGATGGAGGTGATGGCTCGTGCGCTTTTGGATTGGGAAACCCTCAATGCCGAGCAGATCGACGACATCATGGCCGGCCTCGAACCGCGTTCGCCTCAGGCAGCCTCGAAGGAACCGCCCTCAAACGAGGGCAAGGTTCGGGCCAAACCTGAAGAAGCGCGTCGAGCGACTCCGGTTCGAGAAGAAGAACCCGAAGCTCAGCTTTCCGAAGAAAGCGTTCCGCAAGACGCCAAAGAGAATGATCGACAGGACTGATTTGATCTGACGCATCCGCAAAAACTTGATGCCGCTGAACGCCTTTTCGGATTCGGCGGCATCTCTTTGCGCGGCGTCGATTCCACGGATTTTTGAGGATTGCAAAGGAATGGAAAAGGCCGTTTGGAAGTGCGGCGGCACGTTGTTCGACTTCAATGAGCGAACATTCATCATGGGCATTCTCAATGTGACTCCTGATTCGTTTTCGGACGGCGGCACGCATAACGGCTTGGCGGATGCAATCGCTTGGGCAAAGAAGATGCGCGACGAGGGCGCCGACATCATCGACGTAGGCGGCGAATCGACGCGCACAGGCTTCGTTGAGACGAGCGTGACGCTTGAAGAGGAGCGCCGCCGCGTGCTTCCTGTCGTGGAGGTGCTCGTCAAAGACGGATTTACGGTCTCGATCGATACGTCGAAGCCCGAAATGATGACGGAAGCGGCAGCGCTGGGTGCGACGATTCTCAATGACATCCGCGGCTTCGAGATGTCGGGCGCGCTTGAGGCAGCAGCGGCGACCGATTGCGGCCTTGTCGTTATGCATCGATCCGTCGAGCCGAAATACGATAACGTAGTCTTGGATATTTACCGTTATCTTGAAGAAAGGACGAAAGCCTTCGAAGCCGCCGGCGTCGAGAAGAGCCGCATTTGCTGGGATCCGGGCTTCGGGTTCGGGAAGACCGTGGAAGAGAACTTCGCCTTGATCGCCGCGTCTGACATTTTTGCGGCGAGCGGCCAGCCGCTGATGACGGCGCTTTCAAGAAAGTCGAGCATCGGCACGGCGACGGGCGCCGCAGTGCCGCGCGAGCGCGTTGCCGGCAGCGTCGCAGGTGCTCTGATCGGCGCGATCCGCGGCGCGGGCATCGTGCGCGTGCATGACGTAAAGGAGACCCGGGAAGCACTCGGCGTGCTGAAAGCCGTTGAAGCGGCTGAGCGGATTCGATGGGATGCACTCGCAAAGTTCAGGGTCTGAGGTTGGAGAAAAAGCCTGCCGCTGGTCTCAAGAGGAGCTTCGGATCGAGCGGCACGAATAAAGGAGATAAGGAATGACGCGTCGCTATTTTGGAACGGACGGCGTTCGCGGCAAGGTCGGCCAGTTCCCGATCACGCCGGATTTCGTGATGAAGCTCGGCCAGGCGGCTGGCCGCGTGCTGAAGCGCCGTAGCCCGGTGGGGCATGCGGAAGTTCTGATCGGCAAAGATACTCGCATTTCGGGTTACATGCTCGAGGCCGCGCTGCAGGCCGGCTTTTCGAGCGCAGGCGTCGATGTTCGCCTTTGCGGACCGATTCCGACGCCTGGCGTCGCATATCTAACCCGCGCGCTGCGTCTCGACGCTGGCGTGGTCATTTCCGCGAGCCACAATCCCTATGACGACAACGGCATAAAGTTCTTCTCGTGCTCGGGACAGAAGCTCCCCGATGAAGTCGAACTCGAATTCGAGGCTGAAGTCGATCGCGGTTTCGACTGCGTGTCTTCGGGCGAACTCGGCAAGGCGCGCCGACTCGCCGACGCGTCCGGACGCTACATCGAATTCTGCAAGTCGACGATCGATTCAAACGTGAACCTGCGCGGCATGCGCATTTTCGTCGACTGCGCGAACGGTGCCGCCTATCACGTCGCGCCCGACGTTTTCCATGAACTCGGCGCGGAAGTCGCGATGACAGGGGCGGAACCGGACGGCTTCAACATCAATGACGGCGTGGGGGCAATTCATGCCGAACATCTCTCGGAGTGGACGGCAGCGGCGAACTGCGACATCGGCGTAAGCCTCGACGGCGACGCCGACCGCTTGATCATGGCTGATGCCTGCGGACGCATCTATCACGGCGATGAACTTCTCTACGCCATCGTGCGCGACCGCATGACGACAGGCAAGGTCGACGGAGTCGTCGGCACTTTCATGACGAACTATGGTCTTGAGAAGCGATTCCAAGAGCTCGGCCTCGGCTTTGCGCGCGCCAAAGTAGGGGACCGCTACGTGCTCGAGCAGCTCCTCGCGCGCGGCTGGCTCTTCGGCGGCGAAACAAGCGGCCATCTGCTCGTTCTTGATCGTCAGACAACGGGCGATGGCATCGTGAGCGCGCTTCAGGTGCTTTCTGCCGTGAAGCGCACGGGCAAGACGCTTGCCGAGCTCACGGCCGACCTCCCGCTCC
>CAZUXQ010000208.1:0-3531 GCA_964624425.1 uncultured Sutterella sp. | reverse complement strand
GGACTTGGTGTCAGATTGATGTCGGCATGTCAGCTGTTTGTTGTAACAGAGCCTTCCGAAAATTGGAGCTGACGCGCCTGAAGACGCTTGACGCGCAATTCTCGGATTTTTGCCTCGCATTCGGCGCTCTCGGGCCAATCATGAAGCACGGGACTCAATAGGCTCTTTGAGAGTCGACCGCTGCCGGCGCTTCATCCGGTTCGTCCATGGACGGCGTCGTGAAATTCGATCCGCGCACTTCTTCCGCTTCTTCTCGGTCGAAAGCGACTCGGCTGTGCGGTCTGCTTTCTGGTCTGGACGGCGCTTTCGGCCGCAGGCGCCTTTCTGCCGCCAGACGATTTCTTTTTCGGCAGGCTGAGCGAGCGGCTGAGCCGATGCCTTTGCTGACTTTTGAAATTATCAGAGAGCTGCGCGCTTCTGATCGTCATTTGCGCCTTTGCGGCTCTCATTTTCTATGTGCGGAAACATCCGGCGGACGGTGCGGAATCGGACTCGTGCGCTGCGGCGAGCATGCGGCGTCGAACGTGCTTGGATTCTTCTTGGCGGCGGCCTTGGCTTATGTCGCTTTCGAAACTGTCGGACTCGAGATCGGGTCCGAGGCGCTCTCATCAGAGCTGCCTCGGCGCAGCCTTGCCCGCGGCTTCGGCCCATCTCGGGCTCATCGCTTTGAAAGGTGCCGAAGCAACGGCTCCGGCAGTGCCGACGCTTCGGCTGGAAATGATCCGTGCATTCGGAGGCGCAGTCTTTGCCGACGAAATCTCGCTGCCGCATGTTCTGACAAATCCCGAAGGACCGCCCGCTTCTGATGAACGTGCGGAGGATGATCAGCCCTGCGCAGGGCGCAGGCCTTTTAATGCCGTCTTGGCCGCTGGAAACGGGCTTTCTGCGGCGGTAGACCGATGCCTGTGCCTGTACTTGCACGGAAGACCGGCGGATGCCGTCGGATCTTTCGGGCGGAAGTCGCCGCCTCCGTCGTCTGAGGGCTGGAAGCTGAAAGCCCGCAAATGCCGCTTTTTTATTCCTTCACTTTGCGCGCGCCGCGCAGGTTTTTTTCGTTTTGACCGATAATTCCGGCTCTTCCGGCTTGTTTGGGGGAAAGGTCGTTGCCTCCCGAGCGGCGCCGGGCGGAAGGAGCGGCTTTCTAAGAAGACTGCAGCACAGACAAAAAAATCATGAGTCTCTTTATTTGTTCCCACATCAGGCTGCGGGCTTGACGGCGCTTTTCGTCTTGCTTTTGAAGGAACTGACGGCGAACTCGCCCTGACGCTTTAGAAAAGCCCGCACCGCGCCCACAGGATACGCGGTGAAGCCCGGGTAGGCAACCGGCTCGGGGAAAGCCCGTTTTTCCGACCACTTCCGCAGAGCGCGTTCGGCAATGCCGAAGGCGCTCGCGAGTTCTTCCTGCGAGAGAAAAGTCCAGTCGGGTACGGACGGATCAAAGATGCGCTGAAGCAGGGCTTGATCCCTCTCGCGCTTTGTCTGGTTCGTGCTCATGGTTACTCCTAAAGCCCCTTGGCAGAAGCAAAGGGAAAGGCCCCGCTTTCGCGAGGCCTGTGAATGAAAAAGCCGCTTGAAAGCGGCTTGTGCGGGTGTTGATGAAAAACGAGCCTCCTTAGAGCAGACGTCTTCCCGGCACAGCGGCAAACACGCTGTGACGCAGCGACCGTCAATGGATGCCGATTAATCTACTTTTCTTCGTACAGCCGGAGGATGGTCTTGAGAAAACAACAATCAAACTGCATTCTCCGTACTTCATGATGTCGGTCAGTTGTCTTACAACTGAGCCCTGATTTAGAAAGGATTGAAACTTGCTTTCTGGATCAGAAAGTTGGTATCGTGAAGCGCGGGCGGGGTCTGCCGCCCCTTCATGGAGTTTGTGAAATGTCTGTTGCGTACACTGTCGGCTGGCCCTGCTGGAAGATAGCGGCACGCCTGGGAGTCAAGCTTCGCGTTGTCTTCGAGATCATAGAGGACAAGGAAGCTGGGGTTTATGTCGCCACATGCGGCAACTTTCTTCCGGAATTTGCCATTGCATGCGAAGGAGAAGACCTTGAAGCCCTAAAGAAGGAGATCAAAGCCTGTCTGGAAGATGCCGTGGAGGCAACTCTTGGAAGCGCCAAGGCAGAATCTCAGCTTCGTCCGCTGCTCAAGGTTTGCTGATGAATGGTTTCTACAAACAGTTCACTGAGATTCTTAAGAGACATGGCTATAAGTTCCTGAGACCGGGGCGGGGAGATCATGAGATCTGGAGCAACGGGAAGCAAATCGCAACGGTCGATAGAGGGTGCAAGTCCAGGCACACCGTCAACTCCCAGCTGCGGAGCCTCGGCATCTCTGAGCGCATCTGATTCATTAGAAACACGATTGCCCGCCCAAACTCTTCCTGAAGAGACCGGGCTTGAGCCCGGTTGAAAAAAGTCAGGCGTTCTGCAATGCCTGCCACTGCTTGAAGCTTCTGAGCTTGCCGACCGAGAAGCCGAGCTTTTCCAGCTCCTTTTCTGCGAGAATCAGATTGAGGCTGTGGACGGCGTTGTAGAAGCGCGGCGCGAAGGGCGAGTCGAGCGAAATCATCAGCTTGTAGAATTGCTCGAGGTCTTCGCGGTGCAGATAGCGCCATTCGTAGACGAATAGGCGCACCCGCTCCAAGAAAGCGGCGTTCACGCAGTACTTCTTGCCATCGGGCAGTTCAGGCTCTTCGGGGACGGAGAGATTCATCGTCCGGATGAACTCGACCGCGTCATCGAACTTGTCGCGCGGGATGTGCGTGTACTTGGTTACCTGGTATCTCGCCTTGAGGGCGCGATAGATAGTCTGATAGTGCTCTCCATTCTTCTTTGCCCGCTTTGCGACCTCGCTCATGATGCCGTATGCCTGTTCCTCGGTGAGGACAGGCGGCGGGAGCTGATCCTTCGCGGGACACTGGTACAGCGCGGCTTCCATTTTGTTGAAAGCGTCAATATATGCCCATTTGAAAGCCTGAGCTTTCGCGCCGGTGAATCCCATCGCGAGGAAAGTGAATCCATCGCGGGTGAGGCGGTAGGCTTTGGACTTTCTAACAGCCCCGTTGCCTCTATTTCCACGTCAACCGACATCAACGCAAAATTGCGCCGATGCTCTTCGTCCGTTGTTTCGAGGATGTTTTCGATGGAGCGAAGTACTTCTGTGTGACGCTTTTCAAAGAAAGCGGCAACGTCAGTAGAGAGAGTGGTAACAGCGCCGTCAACGACCGTGACGACTGGAAGAGCGTTTTCTGACATGCTCTGTCTCCTTTGTGAGGGTTAAAACCCTGCCCCACGCTGTCAAACGTGGTGGGCAGGCATTGCAGGCTGACAGACCGGCACAAAGGAACCGGCGCATCTTTCGATGCCCTGCAAGCCCGCCCGTAAAGGAGTCTTGCGAAGGGGATAAGCCGTGCTTACACCCTTTCACGTAGCCAACAAAAAAGCCGCTCTTTCGGTTTCGGCGGCTACGCGCCTTAGTTTCGGGAGACCAATCCCGCGCTTCATCGAAGCAGGGACAGTATACCCGATT
>CAZUXQ010000207.1:0-3557 GCA_964624425.1 uncultured Sutterella sp. | reverse complement strand
CAATATGTCGAGTTGAGAGGTTTTTTTTTTTTTTCTGAAGGGAAAATTACTGATGCGCTTTCAGGAAAAGCAAGGATCGCATTTCTAGAATCGGAAAAACGTTTCCAACGTCGTCCATTTTGGGCGGCGCCGTCAGTGTGAGGTTTCATGATCAGTACGCTCATCAGCTTGGCCGGCGCAGTGTCGCTTTTGATTTGGGGTCTTTACATGGTGAAGACCGGGATTCTGCGCACCTTCGGCGAGAGCTTGAGAAAATGGCTGGCCAAACGCCTCACGAACCGCTTCTGCGGTTTTGCGGCGGGCTTTTGGCTGGCGTCTCTTCTTCAGAGCTCGACCGCATCTGCGCTTCTCATCGCAAGCCTTCAGAACAAGGGGCTCGTCACGACCGCCATCGCGCTTTCCTGCGTCTTGGGCGCGGATCTCGGGAGCGCTTTTGTCGTGCGCGTGCTGAGTCTCGACCTCTCCGGACTTATCCCAATTCTCATTATTGCGGGCGTGTTTCTCTTCATGCGTCGACCCGAAACCCGAGTCGGCCAGTTCGGCCGCATTCTTCTCGGGCTCGCCTTCGTCATGATGGCCTTGGGCCTCATAGTTTCGGCAACAGGGTTCATCAAGGAGAGCGAAGCGCTCCTGACAGCCTTCAACTCGATCAACGACAAGCCGCCGCTTTCGGCTGGGCTGGGGATCGGACTTGCATTTCTCTGCTTCTCCAGCTTGGCCGTCGTTGCAATTTCCGTCGCCGTCGTGTCTGCCGGCATCCTGACGATGGATGCCGGCCTGTGGATGGTTTTGGGTGCGAATTTGGGCAGCGCGCTTCTCGCGATGGTTTCAACATTGAGGAGTTCCAATACTGCTCGCCGTGCGCCGACCGGGAACTTCATTTTCCGAACCGTGGGCTTCATTTTGGGCGTTCTCCTGCTTTGGCTCAGCCCTGCGGCGGCGTCCTTCTTCAATGCGCCTGACGACCTCGTCGTCTTCCATCTCATCTGCAACGCCGTGATCGGCGCGCTCGGGCTTCTTTTCATTCATCCGACAGCCTGCCTTCTCGACAACCTTTTGCCGTCTTCGACGGACACGCCTTTGACTGAAGTGCGCCTGATGATGGGCGAAAACCTCATCACTTCCTCTACGGGCCTTATGATGGCCGCGCAGGAAATCGAAAAGACGGCGCACTTCTTGAGCGTCCTTTGGCAAGAAATCGAGCCGCTTCTCGAAACGAATCCGCCGGCGGGCGTCGTGCTTTCGCTGCATGAATCCGGCCGGATGATCGGGCGGCGCTGCCGATCCGTGAAGCGCTTCCTCTGCGTGCTTCTTCGCCGCAATCTGACGGGCGCGGAAGCGCAGCTCTGGCAGCGTCTCGACACTGCGAACGACGCGCTCCATTCAGCCGGCGACGCAATGCACGACATCATAAGGAGCCTCGAAAAGAAGAAAATTCAGGAGGCTCTCTTTTTCTCGTCGGACGGCCTCAAGGAACTCATTGCCGAGCACCGCGCAATCGGTGCGGAGCTTGAAGAAGCCTGCCGACTTTTGACGCAAGCCGCATTTCGCGGCAAACGCAGTGCGGCAGGGAAGGCAAACGGCAGGCAGGGTGCCGCATCATTTGAAGCGCAGACTGCAGTTGCGGGCGCAGATGTTGGAAGCGCTGAAGGATCGGCGTCTGCCGGCGCTCGCAAGACGAGTCCTGCAACGGACGAAGCCTTTGCGGATCTCAAGGAGGAACTCCTCAAGCAGATCGACCGCCGCGGGCAGGAGACCTTCAATCTTGTCGAAAAGCACGTCGCTCGCGTTGCAGCCGGTCGTTCGGGCGCGATCGAAACGAGCGCTCTCCATGTCGATCTGCTTCTTCTTTTCCGACGTCTCGAAGCTGCAATCGGCATTGCCGCGAAGGTGCTATGACCGTTTCGCTGCTCGTTTGCCGGCAGTTTCTTTTTTGAGACTAAGACCCTCAGCCGCATTCATAACGACTGCTGATGAATTCAATCAAATTCATTATGTACGGATGCGCCCAGGCTTCCGGTCAACATTCCGCAGGGCGGCGGAAAACGATTTTCAAGACTCCTCCGGGGCAGACGCGGCAGATCTGTGCCCGGACACGACAAAAGGTGAATCTATGGCAAAGGAAATTGAGCGCAAATTCTTCGCGGCAGGCGACGAATGACAAAGGCTCGCTCAGAGCGTGCACTATTCTGTACGCTTGAACCATCTCAACAGCGCCAAGGAATGCACGGCGTGCGCATCCGAACGATGGACGACAAGGTCGTCATGATTGTCAAGGACCTCACGGTCGACTTTGCTTGCATGGAAGCCGAATGTCCGGTTTTCTTTGAAGACCGCACGTCGATGCTCGAAAGCTTCTCCGAAAAGCCCATCGTCGACTAGCCGCAAGATCCCGATGGGCGAGTTCGTCTGGGAAATCGACGAATTCTTCGGCGTCAGCGAAGGTCTCATTGCGGGAATCGAACTTTCGAGCGATGCTTCGCCGTTTGAAAAGCTCGGCTGGATCGGCGAAGAAGTTTCGGACGATTCCCGCTGCGGCCATTTGAATCTTGTGAAGAATCCCATACGGCTTGGACGAAGGAGGGAGTACGGCATGACAGATGCATATGCCAAGAATGCAGCCGTGTCTGCAATAGACGCAGACTAAACCCCCCCCCCCCCCCCGCGAGCAGAATTCCGCGTTTTCGGCAAGGACGTCATCGCGGGCGTCGTCGACCGCATGCGGAAGTGCGGGGCGCAGCACTTCAAGGTGCGCGTCATGCCCGAGGAAGCCTACATTCTCTCAAAGAAGACGAATGACGCGAACGTCAAGATCCGCGACGGACTTCTCGACATCAAGACGAAAATCGGCGAAACGCCCGAAGGCTTTGAAATTTTTCAGCCGTGCTGCAAGTTCCAGTTTCCTGTGAAGACGGAAGAACTCGCAAAGATTCTCGAAAGCCTTTGCGTCGACATGACGCTCGATGGCGACGAATACACGTTCGACGAATTCTGCAGCATGGTTCACGCGCATGCCGACCTCGTCCTGGTGAAGGTCGAGAAGATCTGTTGCGGCTTCAGCGTGAACGGCATCATCTGCGAGTACGCCAAGGTCTGGTTCAACGATGAAGTAGTTGAAACGGCCTGCTGCGAAAGCGAAGACTGCACTGCAATGGCGGGCGTCGTCGAAGCGCTCGGCATCAAGGAAGAGCCCAACACCAACTACCGCATGGCCGTGCGCATTCGAAATGCCGTGCGCATCTTTAATCAACATCAACCGCATTCCGCCATTGGAATGCAAAGCAAATTCCGCTTGAGCACGGCCGGTCGCTCGAGCCGCGCCGAATGTGCGCTTGGAGTTTGCGCTTACAGGCTGTCGAGTCCGGATTTCGCGCCTCACCCCATGTGGAATGAAGATCCTTTTTCCGGACTTGTCAGCGAGGGCGAAACAGGGCGGGATCTTCCCTTGCCGGAAGTACTTCTCACGCCCGCAATACGCCGCAGATGCGCTCCATGAAAAGAAGCGCAATGCCCGCAACGGCAGGCATCTCCAATGTCGAGTTTTCCCGCGAAGCCGT
>CAZUXQ010000206.1:0-3563 GCA_964624425.1 uncultured Sutterella sp. | reverse complement strand
CGCCGCCTTCGCCGCCGCTTCTCGCGGAGGCCGCCTGCGCCGCTTCGGCTCTCTGCGGCGGCAGCTTCCGGTTGCGGGGCTTTTCGGGCGCTTCCCTGAGCGAATGGAGAATGTGCTTCACGGTGAGGACCGGGTGCAGGAACAGAAGGCGCGGACCGGCCCAGCGCATGACTGCCTTGGCTTTTTCTTTCTGCGCGGGCTTGTAGCAGTGAATGCGGCATTTTGCGCAGACGGGCTTTTGCGCGCCGTACGGACAGCAGGCAAGGCGCTTTCTGGCGTACTCGAGAAATTCGCGGCAGTCCGGGCAGAGGCCTTCCTTGTCCTTTTGAGCGTCGAAATGAAGGCGCCTGCAGTAGAGCTTCGCCATGCATTCGATTGTGTGCGCTTCTTCCTTGAGGCGCGGAATTTCTTCCAGGCGCGCCGTGCGGCCGGGTCGGGCGCCGGCCGTCCCGTTCTTTTGAGGCGCTTGCGCGCCGGATATCTTGTCGGGATCGCCGCCCGAAACTGCATTCGCGTTCTGCGTCATGCTGGAAGGGCAGGGCGGTCCGCCGCCTGCTGCCTGCTGGTCGTTCTGAAAATTGAATGTCGAGGCGTCCCTTGAAATCCTTCCGCTCCGGTTCGCGGACGCGGCTTCCGAAAGGAATCAATGGGACGGCTTCGAAAACTTAGCAGAAAACGGCGCCGCCTGCAGCCGCGGTAAGCGTTTCGGCAAATGAAAAGAGTAGTATTGGAAGCGCCGGAATGCCTTGCGCTTCAGCGTCTGCCGAGCGCCGGCTCCGCATCGCGGGGAACTCGCTCTGACGAAGGCGGCAGGCCTTGAGCGCAGAACATTCCTGCAGCTTTTCACCAGCGCAGCTTCCTCTCGGACTCTCAGGCTGAAAGCCGCCGAAAATCTGGACAAGGAGAACTCAAATGCCCATCTATGATCCGCAGCAGCTGCGCCGCGAGCTTCATGAAATGCCCGGACCGGCCATGCATGAAGCAAAGACTTCCCGGTACGTTCTCGAGAAGCTGCAGGCGCTCGGCATCGAAGCCGCCAATGTGGGCGGCACGACCGGCGTCCTTGCCGTCATTAGGGGCGAAGAACCCGGCCCCGTCATGATGCTGCGCGCCGACATGGACGCGCTCCCCTTCACGATCGACGGCAGGGACTGCTGCATTCATGCCTGCGGTCATGACGGCCACACGGCGATGCTGCTCGCTGCGGCGAGCCGTCTCGTCGGCAAGGTGAGGAAGGGCGCGCTCAAGCTCCTCTTCCAGCCGGCCGAAGAAAATCTGAAGGGCGCGCCGGCCATGATCAAGGCGGGCGTCGTCGAAGACGTCGACTTCATTCTCGGCGCCCACATCCGTCCGATTCAGGACGTGCCTGCCGGCAAGATCTGCGCCGGCGTCGGCCATACTGCGTCGAGCACGGCGTTCGTCTCGGTCGAAGGCCGCGACGCGCACGCGTCCCGTCCGCATTTGGGCGTCAACGCCATCGACGCTGCTGTTGCGGTCATCAGCGCCGTTCAGGCAATCTGGCTTGATCCGCGCGCCATCTGGTCGATGAAGGCCACGCAGCTTCATGCCGACTCCGGCGCGACGAACACCGTTCCGAACAACGCCCGCATCAGCTACGACATCCGTACGCAGACGAACGAACTCATGTACGAACTCCAGGACAAGATGAAGACTGCCGTCGAAAACTCGGCCGCCGCCTTGGGCGCCGAGGCCCGCATCGACTTCAGCGAGTTCTGTCCGGCTGCCGTCTATGACGACGACTTCAAGGCCGAAGTCGCGCAGACGATCGTCGAATGCTTCGGCAAAGACGCGCTTGCCGCCGATTGCGGAGGCGGCGGCGAAGACTTCCATTTCTACAAGCTTCACAAGCCCGAAATGAAGGCCGCCTACTTCGGCGTCGGCGTCGGCGCCGTGCCGGGCCTGCATGCCGCTGCCATGACTTTTGACGATTCGCTCCTCGCGAACGGCGTTGAAATCTTTGAAAAAATGGTGCTCAGGCATTTGGGCTGATACAATAGCGCACCGTTGCCTTTGGCTCTTCATAGATTCGAAGGCATCGCACTTGGAGAGAACCGCATCGGTTTCTTTCCGAGGTTCAAAAGTCCGCGGCCGAAATTTGCTTCGGTCCGTCGCGAGGAGGCTCTGTCTCGATTGACGGAGCCTCTCTTTTGGTCTTCGGAACCGCTTGGTCGATGAAGCGTCGGCGTGGGGTTCCCCGCATGAAGACGACCCAAGGCGGCTTTCCGCAGACGTGCGGTTCCGCAGATTCGCAAAAGTCTCCGACGGAAAAGCGAACCGCCTTCGCATGAGGATTGCCCAACGACTCGAAAATGCGGAAGAGATGCGCGATGCGTTCGCAGCCGCTTTTTTTGCGGCCGCATCTCGACAACGCGAAAGGAAGCGAAATGATTGATCCGAACGACATGGTTTCAGCAGAACGCGCAATGGCGCGCGAGCAAAGTGATGCCGAACGGGAAAATCTTCGACGGCGAAGCCGCGGGAACGAAGAGGCCGACGAAAACGACTCCCCCTATGAATCCTGGCAGCGCCCGATCAATTTCGGCTGGAAGCTGCCGGCGCACAAGCCGGTGCACAAGACGGAATTCGCTTCGAGGCTTTCCTTCTTCCTCGCCGGCTACCTCCTTGCCGTCTGGGCGACGCTCGTTCCTTTCGTCAAGCGCTCTCTCGGTCTTGAAGAAGGCCCCATGGGTCTTTTGCTGCTCTGTCTGGGACTCGGCGCGCTCATCTCGATGCCGATGTCGGGCGTCCTCGTCGGACGCATCGGCTGCCGCCGCGTGCTTCGCTGGGCGTATCCGGCAGCGGCTGGGCTGGTGGCGCTTCTCGGAACGTCGCCCGACGCGCACTTCACGGGCATTCTTCTTCTGTGCTTCGGCGGCGCTTTCGGCATCATCGACGTTGCCATGAGCGTTCATGCCGCCGCTGTCGAAAAGCGCGCGGGGTCTAGCGCCGTTTTGACGAAGATCTACGCTTTCTATCCGATCGGCGGCGTGGCGGGTTCCGGCCTCATGACGCTTCTCATGAATATCGGTCTGCCGATCATTCCGTCCGTCATTGCGCTTACGATGCTCGCTTCGCTTGCCTGGCTCTATGCAGGCGACTGGATTATCGGCAATGCCGGCCGAGACGAAAGCGGCGGACGCGGCTTGGCGCTGCCGCGCGGCATCGTGCTCGTCTACGGGCTCGTGGTCTTCGTGCTTTATCTTGCCGACGGCGCCATTCTCGACTGGGGCGGTCTGCTTCTTGCGGAAGTGCAGGGCGCCGCGATCGAAAATGCGGGCATGGGCTATGCGGGCTTCTCGATCGCCATGACGCTGATGCGGCTCATGGGCGGCAGGATTTTCGACCGCATGGGACCGCGCCACATCGTCTTTGCCGGCGCCTTGATCGGCGCAGCCGCTTTCGCTGCGGCCGTGATCTTCAAGAGCCCGTACGTTACGGTCTTCGCATTCTTCATGGTCGGTCTCGGCATTTCGGGCATTACGCCCATCACATTCTCGCAGGCGAGCCGCCAGAACGTCATGCCGGTGAGTCAGGCGATGGCC
>CAZUXQ010000205.1:0-3576 GCA_964624425.1 uncultured Sutterella sp. | reverse complement strand
CTTCAAGCAGGCTGAGGGTTCGCGCCTGTTGGCGTGACCCGTACATGGTATGGCGGGACGCGCCCGAACCCAACACTCAGATGATGCAGGCGACCGCCGATCCTGCATAGGAGATCCGAGCCTGCGATGGAGCTATTCGCGGATGAATCCGCCGGCGAAATCCCAGACCAATGATTCGGCGAATTTCTGGCTGAAAGGTTCTGTCGACGAACGGGCATTTCAACCTGTCCGCCCCAGTCAGGTTCATTCGATTCGACCCTCTCGCTGCAGTCGACTTTCAAACTAACGTTTTGCATGCCCTTTATTTTCCCGGCGCGGCTACTCGATCTCGTCCTCGAGTCGGTCGATCAGCGCTTCGGCGCTCGTCGCCTTCACTACGGCGGCTTCAAAAGCGCCGGCATCGGCAAGCGGCACGCTCGCCTCGTAGGAAGCATCGAAACGAAAGTCCGCCGAAAGAATTCGGCCCTTGTGGACTTTGACGAGATGCTCGATCATCGATCCCTGGTGAAGCTCCGCGGAAATAACGTATCGGGCCATCTTCTCGCGCTCCTTGACGGGCAGCGTCTCGAAGCCGAGCTTCACGCAACCGCCGTAAGCGCGCGCCAAACCGCCCGTGCCGAGAAGAATGCCGCCGAAATAGCGCGTCACCACCGCCGCGACCTCGCCCACGCCGCTATGGAGAATGGCCGTCAGCATCGGCCGGCCGGCAGTGCCTTTGGGCTCGCCGTCGTCGCTCGCGCCGATGCGGGCCGTTTCGCCAGGAGGACCGGCATTGAAGGCCCAGCAGTTGTGCGCAGCGTGCGCGTGCTCTTCGCGGATCTTGTCGATGAAAGCCTTTGCTTCTTCCGGACTCGAGGCGCGCGCCATCGTCACTATGAAGCGCGAGCGCTTGATTGTTTCTTCGACGCGGTGGCAGTCGTCCGGCTGCAGATCGGGCACAGGATAGCGGTCATTCGGCATTGGAGGCGAAGATTATCCGGTTTAAGAAAAAGGCAAGAGCTCCGCGCAACATTCAATCCATCGCTGTGCGGCGCCCATCGTGCGATCAGCGCAAGAGGAGAACGGCCAGCACCATCCAGGTCGCGGCCGGCAACACCGGAAGCGACGCGTCGAGACGGTCGAAGAAGCCGCCGTGGCCCGGCAGAAGGTTCGAGGAATCCTTGATGCCGGCCAAGCGCTTGAGCATCGATTCCCACAGGTCGCCTGCAATCGAAAGCGCCACGAGAACCGCGAGAATGATCGTGCCCCAAATGAAGCCCGCCTGCTCGAAGATGAGATTCGTGAAGACATTGCGCTGATCGCAGAACCAATATGTAAGAAGGAAGAAGATGATGACGATCACGTAGGCGCCGATCGCGCCTTCCCAAGTCTTGTTGGGCGAAATCGCCGTGCAGAGCCTGTGCTTGCCCCAGGCACGTCCGCAGAAGTACGCGGAAATGTCCGCCCCCCAGACGATGAGAAGCACGGAAAGCACCATCACCCAGTCGCCGATTTCAAATAGGTAGAGAAGCGAAAGGTATGCCGACGGCACGAATACGACCGCAGAAAGCAGGCACTGCGGCACCGTCACTCTGAAGCCCGTGGAGCGATGGAAGAGTTCGGCGAAGAAAATCACGATCCACGCGATCATCACGATGCCGTTCGCGAGGAAGAGAAACCACTCCATGCGCGGCAGCGCGCCCGCCCAGTAAAGCGAGAACTGCGTCACCATTTCGACCGCTGCGACGAGCGCCGCAGGCACGGGTCCGAGATTGCCGATGCGAAGCCATTCGTAGAGCGCGAGGCCGAAGGCGATAGCCATGACCCCGGCGAAGCAGAGCGGGCCGGCCCAAATGGAAAAGGTGAGGATGAAGAGCAGGACGGCCGCGGTAATGACGCGAAGCAGCAACATCGGAATAAACCTTGTTCTGACGGATGAAATAGGCGAGGAAGAGCACCCGTAGGATCAAAATCCCTCGGGCGTCGATCCGGATTCTCGTGATTGTACTGAATTGCCTGTCGGCCGTGCCCTGCGGCAGCGTCGAAAGCGAATCGACGACTGCGCGCACGGCGTTTGACTTCAGTGCTGCGGCTCGGCGAGAAGGCGCTTTGCCATCGCAACTTCAAAACGCGTACCGACAATGAGGCAGCGCTCGTCGAACGCAAAGGCCGGATGGTGGTTCTGGTACGGATAGCCTTCTTCCTTCGTTCCGCCTCCAAGCATTACGTAGACGCTCGGCGCTTTCTCTGCAAAGAATGCGAAGTCGTCCGAAGCGCTCATGCTGGAACCGACGAGAACCTTCTCGGGCGGGAGCACCGCACGCGCCGCCTCGAACGCAACCTCAATAATCCTCTCGTCCTGAAGAAACCGCAGGACAGCCGCTGAGCCACTCAAGCGCCGCCTTGGCGCCGTGCGCAGCGGCAATGCCTTCGACGAGCGCCGTCGTCCGCTGGCGAATCTTGATGCGGTCTTCCGGCTCTTTGGTGCGAATGTTGATGCCGAGCCTTGCCGTTTGCGGAATCACGTTGACGACGCCGCCTGCCTGAAAACACCACGGCGAAGCGCGAAGGGGCAATGGTGCGCGAGACGATCGTATGAAGCGCCGAAATGATCTCCGCACCCACCATGACGGGATCGACGCCGCCTTCGGGCATCGACGCATGCGTGCCGCAGCCTTCAAGATCCACCCAAACGCTGTCGGCCGCCGTGGTCGCCGCACGGCTGCGGCAGATTGCGATCGTGCCCATGGGCTGATTCATTACGTGCAGGCCCACGCAGGCGTCGACGCCATCCATGACGCCGAGCGCCACAAGTTCTTCGGCTCCGCTCTTCGCGGTTTCTTCGGCATGCTGAAAGATGAGCTTCACCCTGCCTGCGAAGCTTGCTCGGTCTCGCCAGAGCGCTTTGGCCGCGCCGAGAAGCATCGCGATGTGCGAGTCGTGCCCGCAGGCGTGCGATACGCCGGGGTTGACCGAGCAGAACGGAAGCTTCCTCCCGCCTTCGTGCTCGGCAACCGGCAGCGCGTCCATATCCGCACGAACCGCAACCGTTTTGAAGGCGCCTGCACCTGCAGGCAGTTCGCCGCGAATCACGGCGACGCGACTCGTGGGCGTCGGAGCCTCTACCTCTTCAATGCCGACTGCGCGCAAGACGTTCTCGACGTACTTGGCCGTCTCGAATTCCTGAAAGCTCAGTTCGGGATGCTGATGAAAGTGACGGCGCCAGGCGACGACCTCTTCTTCGAGGTCGGACCAAAAGCGGGCGGCGTCTTCAGGCGTCCTAGTTTTTTCCATCGTGCGCCTCCTGTTCTGTTTTTGGTGCTGATGAGAGAAGTCCGAAACATCTGCCTAGCTTAAGCACAGAACCGTCCGCTCGGGCATTCGGCAAGGCCGCAATTGCGGCGATTTTGACTTCGCATTCGCATTGCTGAGGGAAAGCGCCGATTCGTCTGAATTTGTCGCCAAATCAGCTCGAATTGCCTGCAATTCAAGGAAGACGCACTATTTTTAGGCAGAACGTTTTAAGGAATCGCTCGCAAGCGAATGCCGATTTGCTCAAGGAGTCTGTCGATAGATTATTCATGGCCGAAAAACCCC
>CAZUXQ010000204.1:0-3583 GCA_964624425.1 uncultured Sutterella sp. | reverse complement strand
CATGAAAACGCTCAATCCAAGGAGAAGGAAGATGTCCTGGCAGATCTGGTTCGCAATCGCGGTCATCGTTCTGACCGTCATTGGTCTTGTCAAGCGACTTGAGACGCGAATGCTTCTCGTCGCAGCAGGTTTTCTCATGTGTCTCGTTGCGGGCGAGCCCATGCAGGCCTTTCAATCGTTCATCAAGGGGATGACGAACGGAACGCTCGTTCCCGCCATTTGCTCGGCCATGGGCTTTGCTGCGGCCGTGTCGGCTTCGAAGTGTGATCAGCATCTGGTCGGTGCAGTCGCCGCTCCGCTCAGGAAACTGGGCGGTCTTCTCATTCCGGCCGCCACGATTCTCACCTTCCTCATCAATATCGCCATCATGTCGGCGGCTGGCACGGCTGCCTGCGCAGGCGCGACTTTCATTCCGCTTCTTCTCCGCGCAGGCATCCGTCCGGCTGCGGCCGCCGCAGCGGTGGGTGGCGGCACGATGACGGGGCTTCTTCTCAACCCCGGTTGCGCACACGACATTTACGTTGCCAAGATGGCTGAAATGGATCTCATGGCCTTCATCGCCTACCTCGCTCCCTATGCTGTGGGTTTTGTTCTGGTCGCGACAGTTATCAACGCCGCTTACATGATCCTCGTCAAGAAGGATCACAAGGCTGATCCGTCCGAATTCACGAAGACCGCCGAAGAGTCCGAAGACTTCAAGGTGAATTACCTCAAGGCCATTGCTCCGCTCATTCCGCTCGCCATCCTCATCGTTGCTACTGTCTGCTTCCCGCAGGCCGGTATCGATGTCGTCTTCGCCATGATCATCGGTACCGCCGTGATCGCCCTTATCACGCTGATGAATCCGGGTGAACTCTCGAAGGCTTTCTTCAAGGGCATGGGCACGGGCTACGCGCAGGTGATCGGTCTCATCGTCGCCGCCGGTGTTTTCGCTGCCGGTCTTCAGACCACAGGCACGGTTGCGGCTTTCATTGAATACCTCAAGCACTCGAACGAATTTGCCCGCTGGGGCGCCGCCTTCGGTCCCTTTTTGATGGCACTCGGCACGGGTTCCGGCGAAGCGGCCATCTGGGCCTTCAACCAGGCGGTTACGCCTTCTGCTGCCAGTTTCGGCATGCAGCCCGAAAGTCTCGGCCTCCTTGCCATCCTGGCCGGTCAGTTTGGCCGCACGGCGAGTCCGCTCGCGGGTTGCATCATCATCGTTGCCGGTTTTGCCGGTGCTGATGCCATGCAGGTGGCGAGGCGCCTCTTCCCGGGCATGATTACCGCTGTGGTTCTTTCCGCTCTCATCCTTGTCTGAGCGAGGAAGCACCATGCAGTATGACCTCATCATCCGCAATGCCCTCGTTGTTGATCCGCTCGGGGACGCGGTAAAGGTCGCGGACGTTGCGGTTCGCGGAGGAAGAATCGAGGGCGTTCGCTCCGGCTGGGCGGCGGACGCCGGACTCTCGATCGACGCCGAAGGACTGATTCTTCAGCCGGGCGTGATTGACAGTCACCTTCATCTCTCTGTGGACGACCGGAGCCATTCCATGGTCGTTCGAGCTGGAGTCACAACGGCCGTTGATATGTCGGGTCCGACAGATCTCATCCTCCGTCAGACCCGTGAGCACGGGCGAGGTCTCAATATTGCCATTCTCAATGCCGTTCTTCCGAGCCAAAACATCTCTGGTACTGAAGCCTCGCCGGACGAACTGGCGCGCTTTATGGACGCCTCCATGGCCGCAGGCTCCTTCGGCGTCAAGCTCCTTGGCGGACATTTTCCTCTTTCGCCGGAGAGTTCCGGTGCCATGGTGCGCACTGCCCATGAAAAGAACATCTACATGGCCTGGCACGCCGGCACCACCGAAACGGGGTCCGACATTCTGGGTTTTGAAGAAGCTATCGATCTCAGCGACGGTCATCCCCTCCATATGCCGCATCTCAATGCGTACTGCCGCGGACGCGTGACGGACGTGTTCGAAGAATGCCGCCGTGTAGCGAAACTTCTCGAAGCGCATCCAGAGATCGTGACGGAAAGCTACCTTTCTTCACGCAACGGCTGCCCCTTCGACCTTAATCCGGACGGTACGCCGAAATCGAAAATCGCCGCAAGAAATCTCGAGCTTTTCGGCTTCTCACCCGACAAGGCCGGTGCCTGCGAGGCGATTCTCGCCGGGCATCTCAGCATCCTTGCACCAGAAGAGGACGACGTGAAGCTTCTGACGGGCGAGGAAGGTGTCACTTTCTTCACGGAAGCCGTGAATGCCGGACGTCATGTGGACGGCTCCTTCGCGGGTGTCAATCCCTTCCTCTCGCGTCACTTCTTTCTCACGGCAAGAAGAGCGGACGGTACCTTCCTCGCGGACGGTATCAGCACGGACGGGGGAGGACTGCCGAGGAACGTCATTCTTGAAGACGGCCTTTCCTTCATGCGCCTTGGCGAAATCTCCGCCATCGACTTCGCGAGAAAGACATCGCTTCTTCCGGCCCGAATGCTGGGTCTGGAGAAGAAAGGAATGCTTGAGCCCGGTGCCGATGCGGACATCACGATTTACGACCCGATTTCGCAGAAGGCGGTTCACGCCTTCGCCATGGGGAAACCAATCCTTCTCAACGGCAAGGCCGTCGGCACAGGCGGCACGGTGATCTGTACCGAAGCCGGCCGAGAAGCCGTTGCTGGTGCGGGACTTGCTCCCTATGCGGTCAGAGGGGGTTTTGTGCCCTTCAGCCGTTGCTCCTGATCGGCAAGGAGCAAAAACACTCGGATTACAAATCCGGATCAGTCAACCTCAACCGAGAGGATCTCGAAATGAAGAACACCATCAGACTCGCTACCGTCGCCATCGCCATCGCCAGTGCTTTTTCCACCGTCCGAGCCGCGAACATCGAAATGTTCGGCTTCTTTGACCAGGGCATTTCGTACCTCCATGAAGACCTCAATGCTGGCATGGGTGGTCCGGCCGGTCAGTCTGCGGCCAGCGGTCTTGATGCAGATGGCTATGTCGCTGCCGAGGGCAAGAAGAGCAAGCTTGCTCAGGGCACCGGCAACGTGAGCACCTGGGGCATCCGCGGTTCTGAAGAAATCAGTGCCGACACAAAGATCATCTTCCATCTCGAATCGGGCTTTCTCGCGGATTCCGGCGAGTTTTACATCGAAAACAGGCTCTTTGAGCGTGAATCCTCCGTCGGCATTGATTCGAAGACCTTCGGTCAGGTGAAGTTCGGCCGTATGCCGGCCATGACAACGGGTTCCGGCACGACCGGCCTCTTCAACAGCCGCGTCAATCCGTTCGGAGCTGGCTGGGGCAACATGACGGGCGGCTGGAAGTTTGCCGGCACGCTCGCTACGGCTCGTCACGACAATATGATCAATTATCAGTCGCCTTCCTTCGGCGGACTTCGCTTCCACGCTCAGTACTCTTTCCAGTCGAGTGGTTCCGGCACGGATGAGGGCAGTTCCAAGGCCAGTCGCTGGTGGGCTGTCGGCGCAAGCATGACGGGGGAGCGCTACTTCCTCGCTGCGGCTCTGGACTGCCGCGACATGCCCAATGTTGCCATTGAAAACATCAACCAGGCCAGCGGCGGTAATCACGATGCCTAC
>CAZUXQ010000203.1:2647-3623 GCA_964624425.1 uncultured Sutterella sp. | reverse complement strand
GAAATAGGACTGAACACCGGATTCATTGCGTCCGACCGAGGCAAAGAGCTTCCCGTAGACATCCTGCGCAATCGGGTGTTCGTACGGCAGAGGATTCATCAGCTGCCATGACTCGATGCGCGGCAGCGTTTCGCCGTCCGTGGCGAGCCAGTACCTCCCGATAGAACTCAGCTTGAGCGCGTCACCCGCTTCGAAGCTCGCCTTGAGATCATCGTCGATGCCGGATTCTCGACCCGCCCAGTCCAGGATCTTCTGCAGACCGACATGCGTCCGTTCAGCTGGAACGGATGCCGCAGTACTGCCGGAAGACTTCCCGACGGCTTCGGACGACTTCCTTTTGGGTCGAGTCGGGATCATTTCCGTCGATCCTGCCGGGATTTTTCCGAGAAGCCGGGTAGAGATCGTTTTTGTCTTCTGCGTCTTCGGATCGTATCCAGTGATCCGCTCATAAACGCAGACATCGCCGTTGGGGCGGGTTTCGCGGCGTTCACCGACATGCAGTTTTCCTGTGAGAGGGCGTCCCATGATTATCTCCAATAATGGAACTAAATTATATCATGCGTACACTATTGAAGTCAAGGAAAAGTCCTTGATTTTCATGGATTTTTTAACATTCAATTCGCTGAGAAAGAAAGGTTTTATGTTTGTATTCGACGACTTTTAGGGTAGAATGAGATCAAGCTCAGCGCTGCGCCAGGCGGTGCTGCGCCTTTTTTGTTTGAGTGCCTCCATGCAAAGCGTCCTTCTCATTCTTCCGGACTTTCTCGTCATCGTGATCGGCTGCCTGCTGCGGCAATCGTTTAAGACGTTTAGCGATACGTTTTGGAGCGGCGCCGAAAAACTGGTCTTCTATGTGATCTTTCCGCCGCTTCTGTTCACGTCCATTTATGAAAGCCGGATCGGACTCGATCAGGCGGGGACGTTTCTCACGCTCGGCCTTGGCGCCATGAGCATCGGCCTGCTCATGAGCTGGGCG
>CAZUXQ010000203.1:0-2637 GCA_964624425.1 uncultured Sutterella sp. | reverse complement strand
GGCGGGCTACGTCACCAAAACCGATGCCGTCTCGCGCGCTTCGGCCTTTCACTGCGGCTTTCGCTTCAACACCTACATCGCGTTTGCGCTCGCGATGCGGCTCTACGGTGAAGACGGCTTTGCGCTTTTGGCGCTGCTCATCGCCTTCTGGGTGCCCATCAGCAACACGATTGCCGTAGGCGTGCTCGCAAGCGCCGTCGAAAGCTCCGCCGATGAAAAGGCGGGAACGCGCTTGCGGCTCACGCCGGCCGTCATTTTCACGCACACGCTCAAAACCGCTGCGAGCAATCCCCTGATCATCGCCACGGTGAGCGGCTTGATCTGCAACGTGTTCTCCGTACCGCTGCCCGCCACCCTCACCGAGCTATTGCATCGGCTCGGCTCCGCGTCGCTCGCGCTCGGGCTGCTGTGCATCGGTGCGGGCCTGCGCACGCACGGCCTGCGCGAATCGCTTGCGCTCATCACGGCCAACACGGCCGTCAAGCTTGTGCTCCTGCCCGGCGTCGCCGCGCTTCTTGCCTACTTCTTCGGCATCACCGGCATGACCGCCGGCATTGTGATCCTTTTTGCGGCCATGCCCACTGCGCAGTCGTGCTACGTCATGACGGCGAGCATGGGCGGCAACGCGCCGCTTGTGGCCGGCATCACGACTGCGCACACATTGGTCTCAATGGTGACGCTTTCCATCTGGAGCGCTTTTTTGCTCAGCGCGTTCCCGGTCTGGGAATAAGCCGGCTTTCGCAAAAAAAACTGAACCGCCGTTCAGACAATTTGGCCGTGCATCCTGTCCGGAAATTTCGACTTCCTCAGGCATGCACGGCCGGCCGTGAGCGCCCCGGATCGGGGCGCCGTTTTTTTAGAGCGCCCTGCGCTCAGAGCTTTTCGGTTAGCTCGCGGATCACATCGGCCGCATCGGCCTCGAGATAGTAATCGGCCATCTCGAAGATCTGCGCCTCGGGGTCTTTGTTCACCGCCACAATGACCTTGGAGTCCTTCATGCCGGCAACGTGCTGGATGGCCCCCGAAATGCCGAAGGCAAAATAGAGCTCGGGCGCCACGATCTTACCCGTCTGCCCGATCTGGGTTTCGTTCGGGATGAGCCCCATGTCGACGGCGGCGCGCGTGCTGCCCACGGCCGCGCCGAGCTTGTCGGCAAGCGCGTCGAGCGCTGCAAAGCCCGCTTCGTCGATGAGACCGCGGCCGCCGGCGACCACGCGCTTGGCGGTGAGAAGATCCGGGCGGTCGCCGCCCGAAACCTGCACACTCACGAATTCAAAGCCGCGGCTTTGCGCCACGGCCGCAATCGTGCGCACGGGCGCAGAGCCCGTGAGCTGCGCCGCTTCAAAGCTCGTGGCGCGCACGCTGGCAAAAACGACGCTCGCCGAGGTGCGCACCGTGGCCAGCACGCCGCCCGCATAGATAAAGCGGTCAAACGTGTCGGGCGCGCGCACGGCCGTGATGTCGCTGATCGCGCCCACGCTCTCCAATAATGGAACTAAATTGTATCATACGTACACCATTGAAGTCAAGGAAATGTCCTTGATTTTCATGGATTTTTAACATTTAATTCGCTGAGAAAGAAAGGTTTTATGTTTGTATTCGACGACTTTTAGGATCAGTACCGCAGGATCGACTCCGAGCGCGCTCAGGATCAAGTCCTTCCTTTTGCCGACATCGACGTCCTCACGGATGCAGAGCCGCTGATTCGCTGGGTCGCTGATCAAGTTCGGCGCAGCGACGTAATGCCGGACGTCATGCGGAATTTCGTGCAGGCTCTGATTTCAACGAAGCTTATCGGAGAAAAAGGCTTCAGTCTCGCGGCTCTCTGCAGACACAAGGTGGATTTGGTGCGATCCATCAAGGCGCTGCTCGCAAAAGACTACAGCCTTGCCGTTGCGAAAGGCTTCCAGCGATGCCTTGACCTTGTCGCGCCGATTCAGGAAAACTTTCCGTCAATGCTGACGTTCAAGTTCGATCCGGCTCGTTATGCGCCGCGCCGCCCATACAATCCGGAAGAAGGCGGAAAATTCTTCCGCAAGCACATGTGCGCGAAGATACACGACCTCCACGCCAAGACGGCGAACGGCAATCCTGCTGAAGAATTCGAATGCGCCTGCGCCATCGATGACAGCCCTTACGTCGTCCGCTGGATCCGCAATATTGAAAGAGACGACTGCTCGTTCTGGCTTCCGACAGCCTCCGGCCGGTTCTTCCCGGACTTCATTGCTGAGCTCACGAACGGCGCAATCCTCGTGGTTGAATACAAAGGCGAAAACCTTTTGACGAATCAGGATACCCTTGCCAAAAAACGCGTCGGAGAAAAATGGGAGGAAATGAGCAGCGGCAAAGGCTTTTTTCCTGCTGGCCGTCAAGCAGAATGCCTGCGGCAATGTTGCCGCGCAAATCCAAATGAAGATCGATCAGATCCTTAAGCTTTTTCAGGATCCTCTGAGGCGTCGGGGTTCCGCGCCTTCCTCTGAAACCCCAACGATCAGCCATTCCGGCTAAGCCGAGCGGGCATGAAAAGTCGGCCCGGACGCCCACTAAGGGATCCGGGCCGGACATGCAGCTGCGCAGGGAGAGTACAATCCCGAGACCTTCTTGACGGAATTGCTTATGGGCTCCTTTGAGCCCAAA
>CAZUXQ010000202.1:0-3627 GCA_964624425.1 uncultured Sutterella sp. | reverse complement strand
GGCGAGGCTGCAGAAGATTGTTGCCGTCATGTACTCGGCTGCGGGCCTTTTCTGGCTTGCGGCTGCGATCGTGATGTTCATCATCTACTTCTTCGCCTTCAATGAGCGTCAGCGTGAATTCGCGACGCTGCGCGCGCTGGGCGCCGCGAAGGCGAAGGTGATTTCGATCGTTCTCTCCGAATCGATGATTCTCTCGGCGATCGGCGCCGTCGCGGGCGTCGTCAGCGCCTTCTCTCTTTCGATCTCGCGCGCGATCGGACTGCCGTACTTGTCGTCCGAAGCAGACGCTTGGGCTTGGGCGTTCGTCCTTTCGCTCTTCGCGGGCATCGCCGCATGTCCGTTCGCGGCGCTGCCGATTGTCTGGCGCATCGGCCGCAGGGACATCTATGCATCGCTTCGGGATGGAAAATAAGCATGGCGCATCTCATTGAAGTAAAGCAGGCCGGCAAGCGCTACGAACGCGGAGGGCGACCCTTCTGGGCGCTTCGCGGCGCAACGCTCAGCGTCGGCGAAGGCGAATTCGTGACTCTGCTCGGACGCTCGGGTTCCGGCAAGTCCACGCTTCTCAACATCATCGTGGGTCTGCTCAGTCCGACCGAAGGCGAAGCGTTTCTTTGCGGCGCGAAGCTCTCGGTCCTCTCGGACAAGGAGGCCTCGAAGCTGCGCAACGAATTCGTGAGCTACGTTCCGCAGGATGCGGGCGTCCTTTCGACGCTTTCCGTTCGCGACAACGTGCGCTTGCCGTGGCACCTTTCCAAACGCGGCCCCGAGCCCGAAGGCAAGGCGCAGAAGCTCCTCGAGGAAGTGGGCTTGGGCGGCCTCGCCGAGCAGTACCCGAGCGCCTTGTCGGGAGGCGAACTTCGCCGCGTTGCGATCGCCCGCGCGCTCATGTGCGACCCGAAGGTGATCGTTGCGGACGAACCTATGTCGAGCCTTGACGCCGAAACCGCCAGGCATGTTGCGGGCATTTTCAAGCGCCTCTCCGAGCAGGGCGCGGCCGTCTTGATGGTGACGCACGACGCGTCGAGCATTGATCAGTCCGATCGCCTTTACGATATGGCCGGCGGCGTGCTCGCGGATCGCGGCGCGCAAGACGCTGAGGTTCTCGAGCATCTTTCGACGGACGCTTAAGCCAGCAGAAAAGGATTGAAGCCTAAAATTTTTCAATCCGAATTCGAAACGTTCAGCAGAAATTTCCGACCGGATTTCCTGCTTAAAGGAGTGTCATTCATGCTTTGTCGTCAACTTATCGGCGCCGTTTTCGGCGCCGCCGCGCTTGCGTTCGGCATGACGAACGCTTTCGCCGCGGATCCGTGGGGCGAAGAGCCGTTTCCGTCAAGGGCAAGGTGACTGTGGTCGATTTTGGGGCGTCGTGGTGCGCCGGCTGTCCGGAAATGACCGAGATCTTCAGTGAGCTGCAGGAAGAGTACGGCGACAAGGCCGCCTTTGTCGTGATCGACATCGACAAGTATCAGGGCATCGAAGACAAGTACCTCATCGAACAGATGCCCTCGCAGATGTTCTTCGATGCGTCGGGCGAGCCGATCTGGATTCACTGCGGCGCGCTCGACAAGGATCAGTTGCGCGAATGCGTCGAGATCCTGCGCTCCGGCTCGAATCAGTCTGCCGAGAAGGGCGGGGAAGCCGAGAAATAGGCTTCGGCTTTGGGTCGGCCCTCGTCGATCGACCCGCAGAAATGGAAAAGCTGCCGCAACTCTCGCTTCTCGCTTTCGGCAGCTTTCGCGTCGTTGGAAGCCTTGACGGCGATCGGAACGATCGGCAGGGCCTTTGTCTTGTCAGGCGGTCGGGAATCAGAAGATCTGAATCTGCGGACGGCCGCCGTCGAGAAAGGTGATGCAGCCGCTGCGGCCGCCGCTTCCTTCGGCAACCTCGTCCAATTCCCAATCAGGGGTCACCCAGCGCTCGATTGCGGCGCCCACGTGCGCATCGGGCTTGTGGGTGTGGCCGTGAACGACGAGGTCGACGCCCGCTTCGCGCGCGGCTTCGGCGACGGCTGAATCGACGACGTCCATCATCTGAACGGTCTTCAGCGTCTTGCCGCCTTCGGAGGCCGCACGGGCCTGCTGCGCCATCATGAGGCGCTCCGGAACGGACTTCGCGAGCGCAGCGGCCTGCCAGCGCGGATCATGCGTCATCGCGCGGAACTTCTGATAGGCTTCGTCGCGCAGGCACCACTGGTCGCCATGGGCGAGAAGCGCCTTGCGGCCCTTGATTTCTGCGACGATCGGATCGCGAACGAGCTCCGCGCCCGTCATTTCGGCAAACTGCGCGCCGAGCATTACGTCGCGGTTGCCCGGCATGATGATGACGCGGCGTCCCGTCGAGGCGTGCAGCTTCAGCAGCGCAATGATCGGCTGAGCTTCTTCGCAGGCATCGTCGCCGATCCAGAAGTCGAAGAGGTCGCCGAGAACGACGAGTTCCGGATAGCGCGGCGCGGCCGTCTTCATGAAGCGAACGAAGGCCATGATGGTCTTGGGCTTCTTCGGGGTGAGATGCAGGTCCGAAATGATGATGGGGTTCGAAAGAGGCGCGATCTCTGTGAGTCCGGCAAGGGCCGGCACTTGCGGCATCGTATTCATGGCGGGCGGTGCTCCTTTGAGCGAATTGAACGGACGAGGAGGGGCTTTTTGAAAAGCCGGCGCTTCTGAGCTGAAGTGCGCCCCGGCTTCTTGCGCGGCGTCCGATTAGAGCTCTTCGGCCTTTTCGATGACCACGTCTTCGAGCGGCACGTCGCCGTAGAAGCCGCGCGTGGCGGTAGGAACGCGGGCGATGCTGTCGACGACGTCTTCGCCGGCAACGACGCGGCCGAAGACGGCGTAGCCCCAGCCCTGCGGCGTAGGCGCCGTGTGGTTGAGGAAGCTGTTGTCGGCGACGTTGATGAAGGACTGCGCCGTGGCGGAGTGCGGATCGGCCGTGCGGGCCATGGCGATCGTGTAGCGGTTGTTCTTGAGGCCGTTTGCGGCTTCGTTCTTGATCGGGGCGTTCGTTTCCTTCTGGCGCATGCCCGGCGTGAAGCCGCCGCCCTGGATCATGAAGCCCGGGATGACGCGGTGGAAGATGACGCCGTCGTAGAAGCCCGACTTCACGTATGCCTTGAAGTTCCTGCAGGTTTCGGGCGCCTTGTCTTCGTCGAGTTCGATGTCGATGCTGCCTTTGTTGGTCGTAAAGCGGATCATGCTGAAGATTCCTTGACTGTTTGAATGGTTCTCGGCGCTTTCGCGCGCTTTGGCTTTCTGCCTGCCGTTCCGCAACGCGAAGCCGCAGCTGCGGCGCCGCATTGAAGGGACGGCGCAGCGCCGTCCTCCGAAGTCGGGGGCGTATTGTCGCACAGCCGCCCGAGGCTTGACGCTGCGGGAGCGGCTCTTATTTCACGACTTTTGCGGACTTGATGATGACGGGCTCGGTCGGAACGTCGCTCATGCCGCGGGCACGGCCCGTCTTGACGGCGGCGATTTTGTCGACGACATCGGTTCCGGAAATCACCTGGCCGAAAACCGCATAGCCGTTGCCGTCCTGTGCGCGGTCGGCATTGAGAAAGTCGTTGTCGTTCACGTTGATGTAGAACTGCGATGTGGCCGAATGCGGATAAGACGAGCGGGCCATGGC
>CAZUXQ010000201.1:0-3661 GCA_964624425.1 uncultured Sutterella sp. | reverse complement strand
AAGGCGATGCTTCCTGATGCATCGGCATCGATAGTGGGCGACGGCTTGAGCTACTCGACCCGCTACCAAGGCGTGCGCCTTCCGGTGAGGCTTGAAAAATTCAGAGCAAGCGCATCCTTGAAGGACGGAAAACTCGAAGCCGAAGCTATGATTCAGCCCGAAGGGAACGGCGCGATTTCGAGCCGCCTCGTCGTCGATGATCTGCTCGGCGATCGCAGCTTCACGGGCGACCTCAAAATCAAAGATCTGACGCCTTCGACGCTGCGTCCCTTCTTTGCGGAAGGCGAGCAGGCGGTGGGCAGAGTGAACGCAGATCTTCACGCTTTCGGCACCATTGAAGAGCCGAGGCTCTCGGGCGTGCTGTCGCTTGAAGATTTCTCGTTCGATGCCTCCTACATTCCAGTCGACATGAAGCCGAGCGGCATCAAGCTCACATTCGAGGGCAACAAGTCGACGCTTGAGGGGGCCATTCAGACGGAATCGGGCGCGCTTGCCGTTTCGGGCGACGCCGACTGGACGGACATCACGAATTGGCGCGCCCGCATCGGCGCCAAAGGCGAAAAGATCCGCATTTCGGTGCCGCCGATGATTCAGGCGGACCTTTCGCCCGATGTCGAGGCAAAAGCCGATCCCGGACTCATTTCGCTCTCGGGCGTCATCGACATCCCATGGGCGAAGATCGAAGTTGGCAGGATTCCCGCATCGAGCGGCGCGAGCCCGTCGTCCGACGAAGTCATGCTCGACGAGGATCTGAAGCCCGTCGCGAAGGCTTCGTCGCCGATCGCGCTGAAGAGCTCGATCACGGTGAAGCTTGGAAAGCAGATTTCGATCGACGCCTTCGGGCTTAAGGCCGGCCTCGCCGGCAATGTCGTCATCGTGCAGGACAATCAGCGCCTTGGCCTGAACGGCCAGATCACGATTCCGTACGGACGCTTCCACGCGTATGGGCAGGATCTTCTCGTTCAGAAGGGCTCCGTCATCTTTTCTGGCCCTGCGAACAACCCGTCCCTCAGCATTGAAGCCATCCGCAATCCCGAAGTCACGGAAGACGACGTGACGGCCGGCATTCGAGTGACAGGCACGGCTTCGTCCCCGAAGGTGACGCTCTTTTCCGATCCTGCAAAATCGCAGGAGGAAACGCTCTCCTACTTGGTGAGAGGGCAGGGGCTTGCTTCCGACGACGAAGGCGGCATGTCCGCCGCAATGACGAGCATGCTGATCGGGCTCGGCGCCGCGACGAGCAACGGCATCGTGAGCGAAATCGGCGATACGCTCGGCATTGAAGGCCTCGGCCTCAATACGACTGGCGCAGACGATGAGTCGCAGGTGGTCGTTTCCGGCTACGTCTTCCCTGGACTGCAAGTGAAGTACGGCATGGGCATTTTCGATTCGTTCGCGACGCTCACGCTGCGCTATCGCCTGATGCCGAGGCTCTATCTCGAAGCGGTTTCGGGCGTCGATCAAGCGCTCGACCTCTTGTACAGATTTGACTTCAACTGAGAAGCGCCGTGCGTTCTGATCGTGAGCAAAAGACCGTCTTTCCCGCAAAAGGAAGGCGGTCTTTTCATCTGTGCTTTGTTCTTTGCAAGACATCTGCTTCGGCTGATAAGGCGCTAAAACTTTCTTGCTTTTTCTGCAAAGATTTGGAATGGGCTTGATGCGGAAAGCCGAGACGCAGAAAACGGATGCGGATACGTCGTCGACGCGCGGGAAATTCAAGACCGCGCCGTCGATGCTCGCCGGTCCTTATTCGGCGCTCAATTGCTCATGGCGCGCAAACGGCGCGGGCAGGGAAGCCCAAAGAAAACGGCTTCATCTTCCGTCGGAGCGGACTTTTCTTGTTTCTGCTGAGCGTCGTGCTTCTTGTCGCGATGTCTTCCTCAGAATCTATCTCAAGGTGCAGAAGGATCATGATCGCCATCGCCTCCTTGGTTTGCCGTCATTCGATCGTCCGATGATGCAGCGCCGGCTCATTCTTTTTGAGAGGCAGCTGATATGTGCTGCAGGAGACGGTCTCCTTCAATCGCCCGGCTTCATTTCTTCGCTGCGGTCGAGCACGTGAGCGATCGCGCACCTGCAATTTCAAATGTCGTGCGGCAGCTCAGCTCGCCCCTATTTCTCTTTGCGCACGCTCTCGGCGCAACCTGCAGGTCGAGTGCCGCAAATCTGTACGGCACGCATGATTGGCGGCAAGTCAACGGCGCCGTGCTGCGCGGATTGGACATTTGACTCGGTCTGCGGATTTCCTCTCGGCGGCGGATGCTGGCGGGTATGGAAAAATGCCGAACAGCGGCCTGATGTTGCCGCGGAGACTGCCGATAAACTCGAAGGCCTGGCGGATTCGTTGGACAAACCGAGCGCCGGAGCTCACAATGAATAAGCCAATGCTGCAAAATCAATTTCGGAGATGGCTCATGGCTGAAGACGAGGACGGGCAAGAATTATTGGATTCCCGCAGCGGAACTCAGGATGATGCAGACTTCAAAACGGTCATTGTGAGTTCGCGAATTCCATACAACCTCAAGATCGAGATTGAAAAGCTCACGACAGAGTACAGCGTGTCTCTTTCGGTTCTGATTCGTGATTTGCTCGAAGAAACTGTTGCGTGCGGACGTCCGCGCTGGTGGCTTGACGAGGCAGAAAAAAAGGTTCCCGAAATCTTCGAATAGCTTTCGCTTTCGGGTTGACGGGGATCGACGGTTTAATTTTGAAGGGAGTTCGGAAATGAACTGCAAAATTGATGCGGCCCCGCTGAGGCCGGAAGTTGTCGAGCGAATTGCCGCGCTCGCTAGGGATCCGCAGGTCGAAGCCGCGCTGGAGCTGGCTTTGAAGGAAGTGCCGTTTGCCATTGAAGAGCAGGTAGCGCTTGCTGAAATTCCGGCACCTACTTTCGAAGAAGACGAACGCGCCGCCGCGATCATCGAACGCATGAAAGCTTACGGGCTTTCGGACGTGACGCGCGACGAAATCGGCAACGTGGTCGGCGTGAGAAAGGGCACGGACAAAGGCCCGACGCTCGCAATTGTCGCGCACATGGATACGGTCTTCCCTGCCGGCACCGACGTTCGCGTGCGCCGCAAAGGCAATCATTTCTATGGTCCCGGCATCGGCGACAACGCTTCGGGGCTGCGCTCGATGCTGCAGGTGCTTCGATGCCTCACGACCGCGAACATCGAAACGAAAGGCAACATCCTATTCGTCGCCGACGTGCAGGAAGAGGGCAACGGCGATCTCAACGGCGCCAAGCACCTCTGCGAAGCGCGTCGCCTCGATGCGCTTCTCGGCGTTGACGGTGCGGACGTCACCCGCATTCAGAAGGGCGCCACAGGTTCGCACAGCTGGCGCTTCATCGTCGACGGCCCAGGCGGACACAGCTGGGGGGCCTTCGGTCAGGTGCCGAGCGCCACGCACGCGATTGCACGCGCCACGGCCGAAATCGCCGACTTTGAAGTTCCGAGCGATCCGCGCACAAGTTTTACGGTGGGCATGATTACAGGCGGCACGTCCGTTACGACGATTGCGCCGCACTGCGAATGCGAAGTCGACTTCCGTTCGCTTTCGAATGAAGAGCTTCTGAAGCTCGAAGCCAGGATCTTCAAGGCCTTCGAAGATGCCGTCGACAAGGAAAACGCGCGTTGGGGGATGACTGATCCCGAAAAGA
>CAZUXQ010000200.1:0-3692 GCA_964624425.1 uncultured Sutterella sp. | reverse complement strand
ACGATTGGGGAATTTCGCGCTCAGTTCAATATTGTGCTGATATCACTGGTATACAACATCAGCAGAATTGGTCAGTTGTTGCGAGCCAAACCAGCATTATCAACTTCATAACGAACAACCTGGAGCCCGAAAAAAGCGCTCACTACTGCTGCATGCGGGATCCCGCAGGGATAGTGCTGTCCAGACTCATTAAAATTTCAAATTAAAAACCTGAAGATCGATAAACAATACCTATATGTGCCGCAAAACCATCTCTTTTTGCGGTGTACTAAACACACGCTTTCATCCTCGGTCGAAAAAACGTGTATTTATAGAACTCCCCTTTAGAGGAAAAGGAATGATTCCCCCGTTACTGATGAAATGCGAAAGGAGATTATCGAGCGATTCTCAATCCTTATCGCCAAAGCTTCTGCGCCGAAGGCTCTTCTGTCCATGCGAGACATCGAAGCACTCACAGGCTTTGCCTATTACGGCAAGACGCTTCAGAACATGATCCGCGAGGAAAGCTTCCCTCGCCCCGTCGTGGTTGGAAGCAGAGAAAAAACGATGGTTCGCCGGCGAGGTATTCCGATGGTTCGAGAAACGGCGCGACTTTCAAACGACTTGACAAGACTCCTCCCCGGCTGGAGGGGTTCCTTTTCCCGCCGTCTTGGCGTTCGATATCCGAAACTATAGGAGCGCCGTCTTCTTTACGGCGAAATTTACGGCAACGGCATCTCGCACACTGCGGCACTAGGAATCACAAGGGAATATGGTGCGGAAGGCCGGACTCGAACCGGCATGCCTTTGAATCGGCGTCAGGACCTAAACCTGGTGCGTCTGCCAATTTCGCCACTCCCGCACTTGGAAAATGAAAAATTTACCGCAAAGCAGGCGAATTTTCCATACCGATGCGCTCGAAAAATCCGAATCAGTCGGCAGCATCTTCTGCGCGGCATGCGAGCGCCTTGCGCTCCGCATTGTACTGACCCCATGTGATTTTTCCGGAGAGCAGCCGATTCTGCAAATCGTTCGCGAGCGGATCGAGCTTGCGGCGCGCTTGTTCGGCGCGGTCGATGTATTCGGGCAGTCCTGTCTGCAGCATTACTGTCCGGGTCTCTTCGGAAAGCGCGCGAAAGAGCGAGAAGACCTCTTCGGCGGCCTTCTTCTGCGCCTGCGTGATTTTCGTTTTGTCGGCCGTCATCGCGTCGGTAATGCCTGCGGGCAGGCACGCCGTCTTCGAGAAATAGGGCTTGTACTTCGGCGCCACGCATGCGGCGCGCAGACGGTTGGCGACGTCGTCCGCCTTGGCGTTGAAGAGCTTCGCGCGTTCGTCGACGCAGTCCGCTTGCGGCTTCCGAGCCGGGACCGCGTGCTCCTCGGACGATTTGGTCGTCGCGCAGGACGAAAGGAGAAGCGTCAAGAAAAGCAAGCCTGCCGCAAGAAGCGGGGAGCGGTCGAAGGCGAAGAAGCAGCGGGACATGGATGCGTCTGCCGAAGGGCGGTGCGGTTGGACATGCTCCGCACGGGGAAGGCTGCCGAAGGAATCGGCCGCTCCCTGCGCGGACGGGAAAGGAGTTTAGCAATTGCATGCGCGGCATTCAGGCAGTCAGACCGTTTGAAAAATGCATGGCTGTTTTTCGGGCGCGGCGCGGCTTGCTGCGGCGCTTGTGCGTATTGGAAGCGCGCAGGCGCGGGTGCTTTCCGCTATCCTTGCAAGACATTCGACGCGCTCGGCGCTTTCAACTGGAACGCTTTTCCATGTCCAAACTCCTTCTCATTGACGGATCGAACTATCTATTCCGCGCCTACCATGCGCTGCCGCCGCTCGCGACTTCTGCGGGCGAACCGACCGGAGCCGTGAAGGGATTCTTGGGCATGCTCGCCAATGTGCGGAAGATGACGAAGCCCGACCTCGCGGCCGTCGTTTTCGATGCTCCCGGGAAGACCTTCCGCCACGACATGTACGCGGAATACAAAGCCAACCGCCCTCCGATGCCCGATGATCTGCGCGTGCAGATCGCGCCTCTGCACGACGTTGTGCGCCTTCTGGGCTGGCCGCTTCTCTCGGTCTCGGGAATTGAAGCCGACGACGTCATCGGAACGCTCGCCAAAATGGGCGAAAAAGCGGGAATGAACGTGGTCGTCGCGACGGGCGACAAAGACCTCTCGCAGCTCGTAAACGACAAGATCATCGTGCTCAATACGATGAATTCGAAGTACTACGATCGCGAAGGCGTCATTGAAAAATACGGCGTGTCCCCGGAAAAGATCGTCGACTACCTCGCTCTCATGGGCGACAAGGTCGACAATGTGCCGGGAATTCAGAACTGCGGCCCGAAAACGGCCGCCAAGTGGGTGAACGAGTTCGGTTCTCTGGACGAAGTCATCGCCCGCGCGGATGAAGTGGGAGGCAAGATCGGCGAAAAGCTGCGAGCCGGACTCGAATTTCTTCCGCTCGGCCGCAGCCTCGTGACGGTGAAGTGCGACGCAGGGATTCCGGGCGTCGAAACGCTCGATGCGCTCAAGTTTGCTTCGCCTGACGTCAATGCGCTCAATCAGTTCGGACTTCGTTGGGAGATGTCTCCGCGCTCGGTGCTGAGGGCGGCGCCGGTCGGCCTCGAGGCGCTCAAGACTGCGTCTTCGGCCAAGCCGGCAGAAGATGCCGGTTTGTCTGAAGCGTCGGATGGTTCCCGAGGCGGCCCGATGCAGGCGAGGTTCGACTTCTCCGAACGCGCGTCCGAGCCGAGGGCCGCGCCCGTCAAAAAGACGGCGTCCGCTGCTGAAAGCGCCGAACCGCGGCGCGAGATGCCGACGGAAAGCTTTTCCGTGATGAAGAATCCCGACGAGATTCCCTGCGTGCGCGTCGATTCGCGCGAGGCGCTCGAGCGGCTCGCCGCTGCTCTCAGCGTGCCGCGCGAAGAGCCTGTCGGCATTGCGCTTCTCTACGACGGCGAGCCGGGAACGCCTGACGTGGGCGGCATGGCCTTTGCGATGAGCGCGAAGGAAGTATATGCGGCGCTTCCGTGCGGAGGCTTGACGACGGCGGCTCTTTTCGAAGCCGTGGCGCCGTGGCTGGCGTCCGATGCGCCCAAGGTCTTCCACGACGCCAAGACGTCGCTTCATGCGCTGCGGGCGAAAAAGTGTTCCGTGGGCGGTCTCGTTGACGACACCATGCTCATGGACTACGTGCTTGAGGCGCATTTGGGACACGCGCTTGAGAAACTCGCCGCGCGCATGCTTGCGCGGCGCATTCCGCTTCGCGAAGACGTGCTCGGGAAAGGCGCAAAGCGCGTCGGCTGGCGCAGCGTCGACCCAGAGAAGATCGTTGTAATGCTCGCCGAAGAGGCTGCGGCCGTGCGCTCGCTCTACGGCGTCCTGCGCCAGCGTCTTGCCGCGGACGAGCCGCTCAGGAAGATTTACGAAACGATTGAGCGCCCGCTCATGCCGGTGCTGTTCCGCATGGAGGCCGCAGGCGTATCGCTCAGCTGCAGAAAGCTTCTCGACGAGGGCGCAGAGCTCGGCGCGCGCATCAAGGAGCTTGAGCGCGAGGCCTATGCTGCGGTCGGGCATGAATTCAAGCTCTCGAGTCCGAAGCAGCTTGCTGAAGTGCTCTTCAGCGAGCTCGGCTGCCCGATCATCAAGAAGACTGCTTCCGGGACGCCGTCGACCGATGAAGACGTGCTCATGGAGCTTGCCCTCGACTATCCGCC
>CAZUXQ010000199.1:0-3698 GCA_964624425.1 uncultured Sutterella sp. | reverse complement strand
GCCCATGCCGACGTAGGAGCTCCTCAGCCTTCCGGAACCGCCGTCGAAGACGTCGAGCGCAAGCGCCTGCGGCGCCGAACCGAAGAATGCAAGAACCGCCGCGGCGGCAAATGCAGCCGGAGCGGCCCGGCCGAATCGACGCCGAACGCTGCGCGCGCTCAAAGTCATGAAGCTGAGAATGTCGGGATGCATCTCGACCGTAATTTTGAGGGCCATCCAAGATCCAAGCCGCCGGCAATCTCAAGAAAAGGACCGAAACCGACGGCGCTTTCGCCGTGTTCATATATAGTTCGTCTCAGAAGCTTTCGCTTCCAGGCGCTCAAGAGCCTACATTATCGCGGAGTGCGCCAGCTCTTGCGACAATGCCGAAACAAGAATTTCGCGCGCAGAATGCTCCCCGAGCCTGCGCCCGCAGCAGAAGAACCCGAAAAACGCACGTCCGATGTCCGCCGCTACGCTTCAGAATCAGCTTCCGCAACGCGTGCTTCGACACGACGAAGCGCTTGTCGACGCGCTGCCTGCAGACTGGGCCGCGCCCCTTGCGTCGAAAGGACTCGAGCGTCTCGACGACCTCTACGACTGCGCGGCGGCGATCGGTCCCTCGTGGTACCGCGAATTCCCCGGCATCACGGCCGACATTGCCACGGCAATCATGATCTGGCTCGCACGCTGGGGCCGCGATGTGGGCGAAGTAACGCTTCGCTTCTTCCTGCCGGGCAAGGCTCCGAAAGCGCTCTTCGGAGAAAAACCCGCCTCCGGCGCCAAGGCGCAGGCAGAGACGCCTGCTGCGAAAAAGGCGCCCTGCGATCCGGACATCGCGCCATTCGAGCGTTTGGTGCTTTCGCCCGAATATTCAGGCAAGCTCGGCATCAACCGCGCGCCCTTGGACGGCTGTTCCCTGAGCGCCGACGACGACCTCGAAGCGATCCGCATCTGGCTCAACGCCCGTGCCGGCAATCCGAACACTTACGCCAACTATCGAAAGGAAGCCGAGCGCTTTCTTCTGTGGTGCCTCTTCGAGCGCCGCACCGCCCTCTCATCCGTTCGCGCAGGCGACGCCGCGCAGTACCTGCGCTGGCTTGAAGACTTGGGCAGGCTCGAAGACGGCGCCTTTGCGCAGAAATGGCGTCAGCCGCAGAGCAAATGGATCGGCCCCAAAAATACGCCCCGTACAGATGCCGGCTGGCGCCCCTTCAACGGACCGCTTTCCGCTTCAAGCCGCCGCAATGCGGTAGTGGTCGTCCGTCAGCTCTTCAATTTTCTCAAGAAGACCGGCTATCTCATCTTCAATCCTTTCGACCAGGTGAGTCCCAAAGTGCCGCTTTTGAAAGGCGAAGGCGCGCCGCAGGCGTTTGCCGACCGATCTCTCACGTCCGAGCAGTGGCAGGAAATCGTCGACCGTCTCGCGCTTCTGCCAGAAGGCTGGCCGCGCGAGCGCATGAAGCTCATTCTCATGATGGGAAAGAGCCTCGGCATGCGCGCATCCGAAATGCTCGACGCCAAAGCGGGCTGGATCGTCACGCGCCGTCTCGGCTTCAAGGAGCGCAGCGCCATCGAAATCGTCGGCAAGGGGAGCAAGGTGCGCCGCCTGCCTCTCAACGACGAACAGCTCGACATTATCGAATCGGCCTTGCGCGCTCGAGGCATCGACGGCATCAGCCGCGCCAACCCTGAAGACTCGCTTCTCATCAACCTCGGCCGCGGACGGAAGCCGGGCGCGCCCATGAGCCGCAGCGGGCTCTACAAGGCGCTCGAGCATTTTTTCGAACTTGCCGCGCGCGACATTGGAAGCGACCGGCCTATGGACGCAGCGAAACTTCGCGCAGCCTCGACCCACTGGCTGCGCCATACGTTTGCCGTCACGGCACTCGCCAAGATGAGCGTCAACGTCGTTCAGGCCGCGATGGGGCATGCATCCGTCGCAACGACGGGCCGCTATCTCTCGCCGGAAGAAGAAGAAATGAGTACTGCAATGGCGGGGATGAAGGCGCTTTAATATCTCTGCCCGTCTTTCCCTGGCTGTCGTGCAGATACTTCCGCGCACTGCAGGTAAAGCCTCTATGTTGCGCAACAAGCGAAATATACGCTCATCGGGATGCCTGCCATAAAAACCGCCCGTTGCGATGGTGCGCAACAGGCGGTGCAGAGAGAAAGGATTAACTTGCCCTTCGTTTAGAGGTTTTTTTATTTTTTTACAGAGCTACTTTGCTTTTGCCTGCCGGGCAGTCTTTACCGTCATAGCCTTCTTCGCGGCGGCATTGGCGGCTCGAAGATCCCAAATCACGCGGGAGACGGATTCATTGAAGCCGTCGGGATCATGGAACCCTTCGGAGTAGTCAGTAAGATACCAGTCGCGCGTAGCCAGATAACGTTCATAAGCATCATTCAAAGCCTGGAACTCTTTTGCCGGAAGGGCAATATCGCCACTCCTGACTTGGCTGAGGAGCTGCCGGGAAATATAGGAGTCCATTTCCATCTTCTGCGTGCGGACGCGGTATTCTTGCTGGATGGCTTCGATCGTATAAAGCGCCTGGCCTTCATCGGTCCAGTTGTCCTTGGAGCCAGGGCCATGGCATTCGCTGCGCATGCAGGTGTTCTGAACCTTCAGCTTCACGAGACTCGGCTGATGCTCCTTGGTGCCGTCAGCTTTCTGAGCGAAGTGGCAGTCGACGCAGGTCACGCCGGCTTTGCCGTGCTTGCTGTTGACAAGGATCTCTACGTGCGGATGGTCGCTGCCATTGACCATCTTGACGCCAGTCGCGGCATGCGTGCCTTGATTCCAGCCGAGATTCTTGATGAACTGCCAGGCTTCTAGCGGATTGGCAAAGAATTCAGTGGAGTAAGGCGCAATGCTCGCCTTCTTAAGGTCTTCCTTTGTGACGGGCTTGCCCGTCTTGGTCCAGTTGTAGGTCGTGTAACGGTTGGCGGCATTGTGGCACTGACCGCACATGAAGTTGGCATTGTAGTCCCTCAGAATGCCGATCTTGCGCTTAAAGCCGCGCATTCCCATTTCAACGGTTTCAATCGGCGTCATAGCCTTTGAGCCGACATTCTTCTGGTAAGCGTTGTCTTTGCCGTCAGAACCCGTCATCGATTCGATGAGCGGAGCAAAGACGATGCGCGGTTCAGCCGAATGCGGGTCGTGGCAGAAGTTGCAGTTGAAACCCTGGTTGATCTTCTTGAGCATTGGAACAACGGGGCTCGAAAAGTCATATCCCTTGGGATTAGGTTCAGTCACGTCGTACTGATACTCAAGCATCGTATCTGTCGTTTTGCAGACGAGACAGCGCGACTCCTGAGAAGTTTCGCGTCCTTTATGCGGACGCCAGCCGATGCCGATGATATCGCCCTGCATCTGATCGCCCTGTTCGGGATGCGCATCCTTGATGACATTCCAAAGCTTGCTGTGGGGTTCGCCTTCGTCAGCCTCGTTGTTGTACAGGAATCGGCCGTTGGCGCGGTTGGCTGTGAAGTCTGCCATCAGACCGATGTGAAAGCGAGGAATGCGATGCTGCACGTTGCGAGGCCAGCCGTCGACCGAATTGCGAATAAACTGGTAGGCTGTATTGCCGCCGCGCTTAGCCCATTCCCAGTGATATTTAGGATCCATGAGCTCCTTCATCTGCGTCGTATGGCACTGCGAGCAGGATTCATGGTCGAAGCGCGTCGCCGGACGATTGTCGGCTGAGGGCTTGCTC
>CAZUXQ010000198.1:1631-3706 GCA_964624425.1 uncultured Sutterella sp. | reverse complement strand
CACGCATGTGACTTCAAGGCCGAGCGATTCAGCGCGGCTTAGGGCTTCGGCTGTTTCGTCGGGTGCGATCTGCGGACCGATGATGTGAAAGAGTTCCGGGTCGAAGCCGAACCCTTTGGCGCAGAAAGCGAGGAAGCGGCTGTCAAGGCCGCCAGAGTAGGCGAGCGCGAAGCGGCCTTTTGGGGAAATGCTTTTGAGCACTGCTTTGAGGCGGACGAGTTCAGGAATTTGTGCGAGGATGTCAGCGGAAATTTCGATGGGCGGCATGGAAGCACCAAGCGCATTTGGATTTTGAAATCTCAGGATGTGCGGCTGATTCGTGAAAGCAAAGAGGGCGCTTCGCGCGGATGTCCGCATGAAGCGCACGCATTCAAGAGCTATTGTGCCCAAAAAAGATGATCGATCCGCACGTCTTTACTCGGAGTCTACGGAAAAACTTTGCGTCTAAATCGCGCGGCCGATCGCAAAGAGCGTTCCATTCGGAACGCCTTTAAAGTATTTGCCGGAGAAGACGGCCGCGCGCATTTCGATGCGCATCTGAGGCCAGACGCCGAATTCAGCGCCGAATCCCTTGAGGAGCGCGAGTCCCGTAGGCGTTACCGGTTCGCCTTCGCCTGCGTAGCCGCGTACGGCGACGCCCTCAAGCATCGCGAACATGGCAGGCGCCGGGTAGGGAATCGCTCCGTGCGCGCAGTGAATGACGCCGTCGCCGAGCGGAATCGGGCTCGCGGCGATGCCTTGAAGGCCGAGCGTCGTCAGATATTCGGCGCAGAGGCCAATGCCGAGGATATTGGACATGCGGCCCGCCTCATGAAAGTGAACGTCGGCGATTGATGCGCCGTGCACGCGGGCTTCAGCCGCAGAAAGCGCGTGCCACACGCGGGCGGCAAGTGCCTTGGCCGTGTGAGATAAGCGGCTCTTTTCGTAAATCTTGAAGATGTCTCCCGGATGGCGATGCGCATGTTCGACTTCCGTTAAGATCGACGCGCGGACGCCGGCAATGCCGTTCACCGAGCAGGAGTCGAACGCGATTGCGGAAGGAATTTCGGGGAAGAGACTGCGCAGATAGGCGCCGGCAAGTCTGCCCGTTTGATCCGTGAGCGCAAGGATGCCGGCCAAGAAGACATTCACGTTGAAGCCTGCATGGATGCGCACGGCAAGCATCGCCCCGTCTTTTTTGAAAGCGCGGTCCGCTCCTGCTTCCAGTGCCGGCCAATCGAGCTCGGTGCGTCTGCGGGCATGGAAGCGGAAGCGTCCGTGCGCATGCTCCGCTTCAGCGCGGCCGCATTGCGCCGCGGATTCGGCATTGCCCTCAGCCAAAGCGTTTTCCTGAATGTTGTCCAATGCGCGTACTGTCGTTTCTTCGTTCATGTTATGCCTCTGGAGTTTGCGCTTGAGGATAAAGCAGCGAAAGCACGCGGGCAGCCGCGCAGGCTGCTCCGTAGCCGTTGTCGATATTCATGACGGCGACGCCTGGCGCGCACGACGCAAGCATGCTCGAGAGCGCCGTACGGCCGCCTTCGGCGATGCCGTAGCCTGCTGAGGTGGGCACGGCGAAGACGGGCTTAGGCGTCAGTCCGCCCAGCACGGATGCAAGCGCCGCATCAAGACCGGCAGCGACGATGACGACATCGCATCGGTTGATGCTTTCGATTGCCGCTTGAATACGCCAAAGGCCGGCGACGCCGCAGTCTTCGAAGAGCTTCGCCTCATATCCGAGATAGGCAAGCGTCCTTGCGGCTTCTCTCGTCACGAAAAGATCCGCGGACCCCGCAGAGACTATGGCGATCACGCCTTTTTTCGGAGCGCACTTTCGGCGCCAGGCCGTTCGCGAGAGGGGATCGTAGTCGTAGCGGTCGCGCAGCGCTTTCGGTGCGCTCCCGAAAGTCTCGGGCGAAAGTCGGGTGAAGAGTATGGGCTTTTCGTCGTCGGTTGCGAAGCGCTCGAGGAGATGCAGCAATACATTGAGGGGCTTGTTTTCCGAGAAAACGGCTTCGGGAAGCCCGATGCGGCTTGCGCGGCCCATGTCGAAGCGTACGGCGCCAGAAGCGTCGGCTGCATTTGACGCGTCAAGT
>CAZUXQ010000198.1:0-1621 GCA_964624425.1 uncultured Sutterella sp. | reverse complement strand
CCAAAGAATAACGCGAACGCCGCCTTTGGATGATGGCGGCGCAGCAAAGGAAGGCGCAAACGGCAGGATCGGACAAAAAGTCGCCGAAATCCTCTTGCCGCAGGTGAGGTGTTGGCAGGGAACGGTCGAATCAGCCGACGCGCGGCACCGTCAGACTGCCTTCGGGCATCAGAATCGTTTTCGGGTGTTCGCCAACGTAGGTTCTGGCGATTTCAAGCGCTTCTTCAACGGTGTCGACGGCAGCTGCAAAGTGCATGGTCTTCGCCATGTCGCGATCAAGCTCCGTCACGAGAATGAAGCGCGCTTTGCCGATCGGGCGCGTGATGGCGAAAGCCTTGTTGGCGCCGATTTGAAAGTTGTCTTCGAGTTCCTTGCGGATGGCTTCCGGCGTTTTGAGGCGCTTGAAGGTTTCTTCAAGCTTCGTTGAGCCCGAACCCTCTTCGCATTCGGCAAGAAGAATGACGACGCCGCCTTCGCGCACTGCGCACATGGCGTTGTCCATCGTCTTCTGCATCTGATAGACGTTGATGTCCTTCGGGTAGCCGCCGCAGGAAGCAATGACGAGATCGGCTTCTTCAGGAATCGCGCAGCCGTAGACGCGGTCGACGAACTTGCAGGCTTCCTTATGGGCCTTGACGTAATCGCCGGCGAAGATGCGCAGGAATTCGTGCTTGGCGTTCAGAATGGCGTTGAAGAGGAAGAGCGAGCGCCCTTTGGCAAAAAGTGCCACGCCTTCCATCTGGTCGTCGTAGCAGGGGTTGCCTTCCATAACGCCGAGCGCGGCCTTCGGGTGTAGCATGTGGCTGTGATTGCGGCGAACCGTTTCCATGGCGGCGCATCCCGGAAGAATCGCCTTGCGCCCGCCGCCGTAGCCCGAGAAGTAGTGGTGCACGATCGTGCCTGTCATGATGATGTGGTCGACATTGCAGAGCTTTTTGTTGATCCAGACAGGCGTGCCAAAGGAAGTGTCGCCGAAATATTCGAAATCGTCGGCGTTCGTCGAAATGCTGTTGAAGGCGACGATGCGCTTGCAGATGTCTTCGCTTACGGCTTCAGCCATTTCTTCGGGCGTCATCGGGCGGTGCGTGCCGAGCGCGAATACGATGCGCATGTTTTCGTCGGGCACGCCGAGACGGTTCATTTCGTCGACGAGAACGGGCATGAAGACGAAGCTGTTCGCTACGCGCGTCGGGTCGTTGCAGATAAAGGCAACGGTGTCGCCGGGCTTGACGATTTCTTCGATCGACGGCAGTCCGATCGGGTTGCGAACGGCTTCAAGCACGTGGGCGGGAACGTCTTCCATGGGCGGGAAGGTTTCCGTTCGAACGACTTGGAGAACATCTTCAGAATCGATGGTGAAGGTCTTGGTCTTGCGGCCGTAGGCGAATTCGTAGCTTTGCGTGGTCATGTGTCTTTCTCCGATGCTTCTTTCGAAAAGAGGCGTCGGGATGGTTGCGGCAGGTGTTTCAGCGCTCTGGGAAACGCATTTCAAGCTAATCATTATATGAGTGCAGCCGCCGTGTCGGAGTGAGCGCAAAAAAAACTTTGCGGGCGAGTCGGTTGGGGACGGCTGATCAGCAAAAAGAATGAGGCGGCCGCCAAGCTGAATGGCGGGCTCTCC